>JASFEC010000033.1:0-13737 GCA_050125045.1 Gammaproteobacteria bacterium
ACTGCGAGCTTGTCGACTGCCTGCAGTACAGCGACAAGGTGAAACTGTTGCTGGAGGAACCGGAGGCCATGGTTGAATTCGGGTTCAGCACCCGGGGGCTGGCGAAGCGGCGGGCGAAGGAGATGGAATCGCTGCGCAACAATCTCGCCCACGCCCAGGACATCGTGGCCTATGACTGGCCCCAGATCGTGCGGCTGGCCGAGCGCGTTGCCGAGATGGGGCGCGGCCGGGACTGCTAAGCCGGCCTGGCCCGGCGCAAGCGCGCCGCGGCGCTCAGCGTCCGGGCGCCGGCGGCGCTGTGACCAGCAGGGTCAGGGGCCGGCCATCGCGCGACAGTTCCAGCGTGAAAGCATGGGCGCCGGGTAGCGCCCTGACAGCGGCGGCGAAAGCGACGGGTGTCGCGGCCGGCGCGCCGTTCACGGCCTCGACGACGTCGGCTTCGCGCAGGCCGAAGCCGGCGAGCGCGCCTTCCGGGTCAAGCCGCGAGATCGTCCAGCCGCGCAGCCGGCCGTTCTCGACCAGGGGTGCGAAGTCCGCCGCCAGCGCCAGGACCTGCGGCCGCGCGGCCAGCGACTGGAGCTCGCCGGGGGGCAGCTCGACGCTGGACATCGTCGCGGCGGCATGCGCGGGCTCGACGGGTTGCCCGGCCCCGGCCTCGAGGTCCAGACCGCGCCGATGGGTGCCGCAGTCCAGCTCTGCTGCGGCTCGCTCGACCCGCAGCAGGCGGCAGCCGGCCGCCTCGTCCCCGGCGCGCAGCCAGCGCTGGCCGCCCTCGAACTCGACCAGTGCGGCAGCGTCCCCGGGGGACACCAGTGTCGCGGCCAGCCGGAGCGGCTCGCCCGCGTGCCCGGCCACGCCGGCGGCGAGGCTGAGCAGGCATCCCGTCGACCATGTCAGGCAGCGCCGCTTCATCCGCGCTCCTCAGGCCGGGAAGAACTCGATCGGCTTGGTGGTCGTCACCGTGGCGACGTCCTTGTCCTCGAAGCGGAACATCATCACCCGGGCCACCAGCCGCCGCTCGAACTCGGGGTCGGACAGCTCCGAGGAGACCACACTGCAGTCGGTCACTTCGCCGCTGGGCGCGATGGTCAGCTCCAGCACCAGCCGGCCCCGCAGCGTCGGATCGCTGCGCAGGGCGCGGTTGTACAGGGCGTAGATCGCCGCCTTGTTCTTGTCGAACACCAGCTCGATCTCTTCGCGGCTGCGGGCGTTGAGCCCGTCGCCCCCGGTGCCGGACGCGCCGCCGCCGCCACCGCCGCCGCCGCCACCACCACCGAGTGTCGAGGCGACCTGCGTGACCGAGCGGCCGCCGAGGCCGGTGCCGCCGGTGTTGCGGGACATGCCGGCGGTGTTGATGCCGCCGCTGGCGCGCCCGCCGCGGGCGGTCACCACGCTGCGCTCGTTGAACTGCGACTCGCCGGCGCCGGCCGCCAGGCCCTCCGCCGTAGTCGCTGCGGCGACCGCTTCATGGCTGCGCAGGTCCGCCAGGGTGTCGGCGAAGGCCATCACGCCGGTCGAGGCGGCGCGCTCGCGGGCGCTCGGCCTGGGTGGTTCGGCCGGCTTCGGCTTGGGCGCCTCGACGACCTGCTCCGGAGCGGCTTCCTCGACCACCGGCTCGGGCTCGGGCTCCTGCGCCGCCACCGGGGGCGGCGGCGGCGGGGTGCGCTCGATCATCAGCCGGGCGAAGCGCTCCGGCACCTCGGGCGGCGCGGCCGTGTCCGGCTCCGGCAGCGGCAGCCAGGGCATCACCAGGCTGAGCAGCAGGGCGACCACGGCGGTGCGGCCGAGGATGCGCCGGAAGCGCTGCTCGACCTGCGGGTCCCGGGTCCACGGCAAGTCGAACCCGCGTACGGCCAGGGTTGTCATGCGGGCCTCCTCATGCGGTCTCGGCATCCCGCTGCACCACGGCCAGCGAGACGCGTCCATAGTCGGCGCGGGTGCAGGTCACCATCACCTTGCGCAGCAGGCGGTAGGGCAGCTCGCGGTCGCCGAGGATCGTGACCTCGGGCGGCAGGCCCTCGTCCGCGCGCAGGCGGCGGGCGCTGAGCTGCTCGAGCGCGGCCGCGAGCCCGGGGATGAGGTCGTCGTCGGCGGCCAGGACCTCCGCCGTCGTTGCGACCACTTCGCCCTGCACCAGGATGGTGTCGGGCCCCACGGTGACCACCACGGTCTCGCGCGGCGGCTGCTGGGCCATCGATTCCGGTATCTGCACCGACTTCGGCGTGGTGAGCTGCTGCACGTCGGAGGAGTTGACGAGCAGGAAGAACACCAGGATGGTGAAGATGTCCATCAGGGAAACGAGGCTCAGCGGCGCCCCGCGCCGGCGCTTGTGATGCATTTCCATGCGACGCGCGCGTCGTGACGAGTTCATCGGCCGCCTCCCTTCGCCGCGGGCGCGTCGCCGATGGAGATGTCGGGGAACAGCTCGGCCGTGCCCTGCTCGACCCGCGCCACGCGCAGCGTATCCATGACGTCCACCAGCCGCTGGTACTCGATCTCCGGCTCCAGCAGGATGGTGGCCTCGCGGGTCTCCGGGTGGCGCAGCTTCACCTGGGCCAGGAAGTCGGAGACCGCGGCGTAGTCGAAGCCGCCGTTCTCGTCCGCCTCGAAACGCCGCAACAGCCCGGTGCGCCGGTCGCCGACTTCGAGGGCGGCCTCGCGGACGACGACCTCGAGGTTCAGGCCCTGCTCGGCGGCTTCGGTCGTCTCGGCCGACGGCCCGGGCAGGGTCAGCTCGTGCACGGCGAGACGCGAGAACACGGCGGTGATCAGCAGGAACGGCACCAGCACCACCATCAGGTTCATGAAGGCGGTGATGTCGAGCTCGCCCGGCTCATTGGTCCGCCGGCGGCGCTTCAGGAGTCTCATCTCAGCCTCCCCGGGCCTCGGCCTGCGGCGGCTGCGCCGGGTCGGTAACGGCGTTCAGGAACTTCACCGCGGCCATCTCGAGGCTGTCGACGATCTCGGTGGTCTTGCTCTGCAGCACCGTGTGGGCCAGCAGCAGCGGAATCGCCACCATCAGGCCGAAGGCCGTGGTGTTCATGGCCACCGAGATACTCGCCGACAGCATGTCGGCCTTCTCCGCCGGGTTCGCCGCGGCGACGGCCGTGAACGCCTTGATCAGGCCGATGATGGTGCCGAGCAGGCCGAGCAGCGTCGCGATGTTGGCGAAGGTCGCCAGGTAATGCGTGCGCTTCTCGATCCGGGGCAGGGTCTCCAGCAGGCTTTCTTCCATCGCCTTCTCGATGTCGTCGCGGCGCCGGGCGGTGCCGAGCCGGGACAGGCCGTAGGCCAGGATGTTGCCGATGGCCACCTTCGAGCGGCCCGCCAGGTTCATGGCCTCGCTGTACTTGCCCGACTGCACCATCGGCATCAGCTGCTGCCACAGCTTGCGGTTGCTGACGCCGGCGGCCGACAGGTAGACGTAGCGCTCGACGGCGATGGCCGCGCCGATGACCAGCACGATGACGATGGGGTACATGAAGACCCCGCCCTCCTGAAAGAAACCGACGATTGCGGTGTAGATTTCCATTGCTCACTCCTCCACGGTTGATGTCGTCCGGCGTTCGCCGGACGGTCCAGGAACTGAAAACTGTCCGGCCGCCTCCAGGGCGGCCCAATGCCGGGCCTGGCGCCGCATGACCAGCCGGTCGGCCGGCGCCAGCGCCTCGTCCAGCAGGCTCTGCACGGGCCGGCCCGGCAGCTCTCCGGCCGGCGCCTTCTTCCAAGGCACGATCGCCATGACGCGCGGCAGCTCGCGGTTGCCGGTCACCTTGGCCGTGTCCAGCTCGAGCTTCGGCTCCTCCTCGGCAGCCGCGGGCAGCGCCAGCAGCAGGGCGAGGAGCACGGCAGGACGGCGACGCGCGTTCATCGGTTCGCCACCCTGGAGTCGGTGCGCAGGCGCAGCTCGGCCACCCAGCGGGCGACCTGCTCGTCGGCGTCGGCGCCGCCGACCAGCGCGAGATAGCGCTCGTAGCACTCCAGCGCCTCGGTCGGGCGGCCGAGGTAGAGGTCGAGCAGCACGCCGCGGTTGCGCCAGGCGAGGGCGTAGCCCGGATCGTGCTCGAGCGCGGCGCGATAGGCGTCGTCCGCCGCGGCGAAGCGGCCCTGGCGGCGCAGCACGATGCCGAGCTCGGCATGCGCGATGGCGTGCGCCGGATTCGCTTCCAGCGCGCTGCGGAAGGCGGCCTCGGCCTCCTCGAGGCGGCCCGCAGCGGCGTGGACGATGCCCATGTTGACCCACGGCCCGGGCAGCGCCGGGTACTCGGTCGCGAGCTCGTCCAGCAGCTCGAGGGCGTCCTCCCGCGGTCCGGTTTCCATGGCGGCGACGGCCTGGTCGAACCGCTGGTCGCCCTCGGGGAGCGCAGCTTCCTTGCCGTCGGGCACGGCGGCGCAGCCGCCGATGAGCAGCAGTCCGGTGCAGGCGGCGATCAGGCCGGTGCGGGGCTTAGCGAAGCAGTTCAACAACATGTTCTCCGGTCTCCTGGCGGTTCCAGCGCGCGGGCACCATCTCGGCGAGCACCTCGAAGCTCGCGATCACCCACTGGTCGTAGAGGCCGTCGCGGGCGCGCGCGGCGTTGGCCTCGTGGATGGCGATGGCGTCCTCCTCGAAGGGGAAGGCCTGCTCCTCGAGCAGCATCTCGTACTGGTCCAGCGTCTCGGGATCGAGGCCCGGCGGCCGGGTCGAACTCATCAGGGCCGTGGCCATGCCGCGGTACAGCTCACCCATGCGGAAGGCCGACTCGGTGGTGACCTCGGCGACGCCGTAGGCGGCGGCTGCGCCCAGCGCGTCCAGGGCAGCACGCATGCGCTTGGCCTTCTCGGGCACGCTGCGCTCCAGCGGCGGCGCCAGCGTCATGGCCTCGAAGCGCTCCACCGCCGGCGTGGCGAGTTCCAGGGTCGCCGCCGCAGCCAGCGTCCGGCTGCGGGCGGTGGCCGCGGCGCCGGCCTGCTCGTGGCCGGCGATGATCGCTTCCAGCCAGCGGCGGCGCTCGGGGCCGTCGTCGCGCTTGCCGGCCAGCTCGGCCAGCCGGTGGCGGGCTTCCAGCGCGGCGTTGGCCGGCGCCGGGAAGCGCTCCAGGTAGTCGCGCAGGGTCTCCTCGGCGCGCGCGTCGTCGCCGCTCTCGGCGTACAAGTCGGCGGCCTGCCACAGCGCCGCGCGGCGAACGTCTTCCGTCTCGCCGGGCAGTGCCGACACGGCCGCCAGCGCGGGTGCCGCACGGCTGGCGTCGCCCAGCTCGACCAGTGCCGCGGCCAGGCTGACCTGCGCTTCCGCGGCGAGGGCGTGGCCCGGCCAGGTGGCGAGGAACGCCTCGTAAGCGCCCGCGGCATGCGACCAGGCACCCGCATTGAACAGCAGCGCGGCCGCGTCGTGCTGGCCGGTCGCCGCCACCGGGCTCGCCGGCACCGCGGCGGCGATGCGCTCGTAATGACCCACCGCCGTATCGAGCTCGCCGGCCGCGGCCGCGGCCTGGCCCTGGCGGTAGATGCTGGCGGCAATGCGCTCGGCGACGCTCGCGGCGAGCTCGGCGTCGGGCCGGTCGTCCGGTTGAGCCCCGGCCGTCGCGGCCTGCCAGGCGAGGTAGTCCTGCTCCGCCGCCACGTAGTCCCCGAGGTCGAAGGCGGTGTGCGCGCTCACCAGCCGGGCGGCGGCCTGCGGCGCCGGGGGCGCGTCCTCCCGCTGCAGCACCCGCGCGGCGGCGGTGCGCGCAGCTTCGAGCCGGCCCAGGCGCATCAGGCGCTCGGCGGCTTCGAGCTCGACTTCCGGCGCCCGCCCGTCCGCCGGGAAGGCGTCGGAGAACAGCAGGGCCGCTTCCACCACCGCCAGCTCGGCGGTCTCGGTGGTGTCGGTCCCGGCGGCCTGCACCGCCAGGTCGCGGCGGGCGACCACGGCGGCATAGCCGGCCTCGGCGGCCTGCGGGTGCGGGTCGTAGGCGTAGGCGACGGCGTGGTAAGCCTCGGCGGCGTCGACCAGTGCCCCGTCGCCGTAGTACAGCTCGGCCAGCAGGAAGTGCCGCTCGGCAGCCTCCGGCGCGGTCGGGAATTCCTCCAGCCAGCGGCGGTACCAGCCGGCCGCCGTGGCCGCCGAGCCGGTGCCGGCCTGAAAGGCTGCGTGGTGGTGCGCCGCCAGGGTGTCCAGTGAGGCCTTGAGCCGTTCGCGGATCGCCTCGTAAGCGGCCGGGTCGCGGCCCTGCCACCACGCGCCCTGCAGCGAGAAGCGCTCGGCGAAGGCCGCCATGGCCGCGAGCGCCTCGCTGGCGAAGCCGCCTTCCTCGAGCGCGTCGATCGCGCGCGCCTGCAGCGCCGGCGCCCGGGCGTCGAGCGGCGCGCGACGGGACCAGGCGCCGAAGGCCGCGGCGGCATCTGTCCAGCGCTCCTGCTCGATGTAGAGCTCGCCCAGGCGCGAGTAGCTCAGCCAGGCCCAGTCGGGGTCGCCGGCGGCGCGCCCGTCCAGCCAGGCGTCGATGCTGTCGGCGCCGTCCAGCGCCGAGAACCCGATGGCCATGGCGCGGAAGCTGTCGTCCACCAGTTCGCGGCCGGCCCGGTCCAGCGCCTCCAGCGAGCTGGCGGTCAGGCGGTCGTCGATGACCGTGGCGAAATAGCCGAAGCTCTGCTCGTGCAGCGACTGCTTGAACAGGCTCCAGCCGAGCTTGTAGCGCGCCTGCTCAGAGAAGGGGCCGTCGGACTCCAGCGCCAGCGTCGCCTGGTAAGCATCCTCGGCCGCGAGCCAGTCGCGGGCCATGAACCGCGCTTCGCCGATCCGGAACCAGGCCTCCGGGGCCAACGGCGAGCCGGCCTGGTCGGCGACCAGTTCCTGCAGCACGATCTCCGCCGCCTGGTCCCGCCCGGCCATGGCTTCGGCCCGCGCCAGCTGGTAGCGCCAGTGGTCCTGCCAGGCGGGGCCGGCCGCCAGCGCCTCGGGGTCGGCCAGCAGGCCGCGGTACAGGCGGATCGCTTCGTCCAGGTAGGCCAGCGGCGACGCGCCGTCCATCAGGGCGATCTCGGCGGCCTCGAGGCGCAGGTCGGCGAGCCGCCGCATGGCGGTCACGCGCATGGCGGGGTCTGCGGCGGCGGGCGAGGCGAGGAACGCGGCGTAGGCCTCGGCGGCCGCCACCGGGTCGGCCGGTGGCGGGGGTGCCCCGGGCGCGGACACCAGCGGTCCTGCATCGCCCACCGTCGCAGCATCCGGGTCGGGTCCGCGCCCGAAGGGCCACATCGCAGCCATGACGATCGCGGCGGCCATGCTCATGGTCCGGTTCCCGGCGTCGGTGGCGCGTCGTCGCCGCGCGCGGCGCGCGGCTGCACCGCCTGGTCGTAGGCAGCCGCAAGCGCGAAACGCGCCTGGCCGAGGTAGGCGGCTACCAGCTGCTCGCGGCGCTGCAACTCCTCGACGGCCAGTGCGCGTAGGGCGCCTTGCCGGCGAGCCTGGTCCGCCTCGACCCGCACCAGCAGCCGCTCCACGCGGGCCTCGGCGGCGTCGATCCGTACGGCGTAGCCCTCGAAGCCTGCCGGGCCGGCGGCCAGGCTGGCGGCCAGGCTCGCGCGTTGCTCGCGAGCGGCTTCCAGGGCCCTTGCCGCGGCGCGCAACTCCTGTTCCGCCTCATGGAGGCGCGCCGGCCAGGCATGGTTCAGCTGCCAGGCGAGCGCCCCGTCGACCCGGCGCACGCGTTCTTGCAGCGACTCGCGCGCCTCGCCATCCGGCAACCCGGCGATGCGTGCCGCCAAAGAGGCAATCCGCTCCAGCAACGCCTTTTCCGCCGGTGTGGCCAGCACGCTCGGTTCATCGGCTGCCCGCGCGGCTGCAAGCCGCCCGCTGGCCGTTTCATGGCGACGGGCCAGCTCCATTGAGTGGTCTTCGGCCAGGCGCTGCTCCACGCGCGGAGCGACCTGGGCGAAGCGGGCGCGCCGGGCCTCGACCATGTCGCGCAGCGCGTCCAGGCTGCGGCGCCACTCGAGCAGGTTCTCGCGCAGGGCCTTGAGGTCGCGCAGGTCGGCGGTGACGGCGCGGAAGGGATGATCGACCGACAGCGCGTGCAGGTAGGCGGGCAGCGGCCCCTCCACGATCGGCGGTTCGGCCGGGTCGGCCAACGCGAGCTCCAACAGGGCTTCGCCCTGGGCCGTCCGCAGGGCGGTGTCCAGGCGCGCGAGTTCCGCCTCGCATGCTGCGGCAGCCTGCCGATAGCCCAGCACGCTCTGCCCGGGCTCGTCGACCTGGTGCCAGGCCCAGGGCACTGCCAGCATGGCCTCCAGCGCGGCCCCGTCGGCGTCACCGAGCCCGGTGAGCTGCGTCCAGGGGCCTAGCGCGGCACGGTAGTGTTCGCGCTCTGCCTCGGCCCAGCCGGCTGCGAGCAGGGCTCGTCCGGCGTAGGGGCTGTCGAGCCGGACCCGGTCGAGGGCCGTTCGCGCCCCGGCCGGGTCACCCCCATCCAGGCGCGCCAGCCCCAGTGCGAGATTGGCCCGGTCCCGCAGCAGCAACAGTTCTTCGCGGTCGGCGCGACTGCGTCCGAGATCATCGAACAGCTCCAGCGCCGCATCAGTCTCACCGGTCCGCGCCAGTGCGACCGCCTGGTTGAAGTCGGCGAAGGCGCGCCATGCCCCCGGCTGGCGACTGCTGGCAAGCAGCCGCACCACGGCGTCGTAACGACCCAGCGCCAGGAGCACGCGGCTCTCCAGATCGACGCGGTCGGCCGCCATGGCTGGCGGCAGGTCGTCGCCAATGCGGTGCAGGGCGGCCAGTGCCGCGTCGACCTCGCCGCGCTCATGCCGGATCCGCGCCAGCCAGTACCAGGCCTGGTCCTGCTGGGCCGGCGGCGCGCCGTCTGCCAGCAGCGCCTCGAAAATGCTTGCGGCTTCGTCGCGCAGGCCCCAGGCGAGATAGAGACCACCCTGCAGTAAGCGTGCCTCGCCACCATGGTGCGGCAGCTCGGCCCGTGCTTCGGCCACGGCCAGGCGCACCAGCGCGCCCATCCGGTCCTCCTGGTAATGCCGGAACAGCACTTCACCCCAGGCGAGGTCCCGGACGGCGGGCGGCGCCGGCTGCGGTTGCTGCGCCGTTGCCGGCGCGACGAGCATCGTCACGCCGAGCATGGCCAGCAATGTCAGCCCGCGGCAGATCATGGCGGCGCCTGCTACTCCCAGGTCCTGACCTGGAAGGTCGGCTGTTGCAATGCCTCGCTGTCGCGCAGCACGAGCTCCAGCTGCTGCGGGCCGAGATCCTTGTCGAACTCGAGGCTGGCGGCGCGGCGATACTCCCGTCCCTGGGGGCCGCGTCCCACCAGCACGGCAACCAGCTCGTGCCGGCCCGTCTTGAGGTTGCCCAGATACAGCCGGTGGACGCCGCCGCGGTGCAGCGCATCCACCTCGCGCTCGGTGTAGAGGTACTTGGCGACGCGCTGGTCGTCGATGGAGAGCTCCACGGCATCGAGCGCGAAGTAATTTCCGACATCCATCGAGACGTACACGGCCACCTGTGTGCTGGCCGGGAACAGCAGCTCCTCCTCGAGGAGGAACAGTTCGCGGTTGAGCGCCACCAGCTCCTGCTTCAGCGCCCGCAGCTCCGCGTCCGGCGCCGGTTCCCCGGCCGGTGCGGGCCCGGCAAGGAGGGCGACGGCCGCGAGCGCCGCGAGGGTGGCGCGCCTCGAGGCCGGCCTACCAGCGTCCGCCGAACCAGACCTGGAAGACATGACTGTCGAATGCATAGAGTTCACCGTTGCGGATGTCCGTGAAATCGTCGTAATCGAAGCGGATGAAGTCGTAGCCGAGGCTGATCTCGTTGCGGCTAAAGGGGCCGATGCTGCGGCCGAGGTCCCAGCTGAGCCGGGCGCCGAGCGTATGGCTGCTGTAGGTCGAGAGCTCCTTGTCGCGGGCCATGAACTCGTACTCGGTGTCGAAGTCGTCGGCGTAGAAGGACGCCGGGTCCTGGGTATAAAACCGATACGAGAACTCCGCGGTCAGGCCGGGGCGGAGGCGCCGCGCCAGCGCCGCCTCGAGCGTATGGGAGCGGATCTGCCAGGTGTCCCGATACCACCGATAGCCGAGTTCGAGCACGTTGTCGTCGGTCACCATCGCCAGGCCGCGCAGCGCCACCGCATGGCTGTTGCGGGCGCGGGGATACCGCTCCGGGACCAGCGCGCCGAGGATGCGGGCGAAGCGATAGGGGTTGTTCAGGAAACCCGTTTCGAGAATGGCTTCGTAGTCCAGGCTGGCGATGATTCGCGGCGTCAGCACCTGGGACCAGCCGAGCTGATAGTTGTTGCGAGAGATACTGTCCTCGAAGTCGGTGTCGACCCGGGAGACCGTGTCGTCGCCGCGCGCATAGCCCAGGGAGAGGGTGCTCATGCCGCCGAAGAAGTCCTGCGCCACGCCCAGTGCGAAGGTATTCGACTGGTAGTCGCTCTCGTCGCTGCCGACATAGCTGACGGTCATCAGCGAGTCGCCCTGCAGCCAGTCCGCAGCGACGGCGACTTCCTTGCGGGTCTCGCTGTAGGGGCTGGCGCTGGTGATCACGTCGATGGAGGCGGAGCTGATGCTGTCGACGTAATAGCTGGCGGAAGCGGAGAAGTCGGTTCCGAAGCCCTGGCGCAGCTTGAGGGCCGGGCCCGTGACCTGCACGCCGCCGCCGTCATAGCTGTGATACATCAGCTCGGCCAGGTCTTCCGGCAGCGTGGCTGCGACCGCCGCGATGCAGGTACAGCACAGCAGCGCTGCCAGTCGGCCCAGCAGCTTGGCGTACCGCATCAAGCCGGTTCTTGCCTCAGTTGCAGCCACAGCCGCCCCCGTCACCGTCGCCGGCGCCACGCGAGCCCTCGCGGACGTCGAACACGTGCTGGCGATGCTTGTCCATGAAGGCGTTGCGAGAGAACGACATCAGGGGATCCGCCAGCGCTTCGCGCTCGTAGGGGGCGACCCAGGGTTGCGGCGCGGCGCATCCCCCGAGTGCAGCCAGCAGCAGCAGCAGCGCGGTACGGCGGCGCACGTTCAATCCTCCCGCAGCAGCGCGCGGACCTCGTCGAGGTAGCGCTGCTCCATGCCGGGCCGGTAACCGTAATGCACGCTGCGGACCTTGCCGGAGCGGTCCACCATGACGGTCATCGGCATCGCCTGGACGTCATAGAGCCGGCTGACGCTTTGCTCATCGTCGAACAGCAGCGGGAAACGGACGCCCAGCTCGTCGGCCAGCCGCTGTGCCTTGGCGCTGTCCTCGTCGATGTTCACCCCCAGCAGCGCAAAGCCGGCGGGCTCATAGCGGGCGAAGATCTCGTCGAGCTTCGGCATCTCCTGGCGGCAGGGCCCGCACCAGGTGGCCCAGAAATTGATCATCACCACCTGGCCGCGGTGCTCGGACAGCCGCAGGTTGGGGCCGGCCGCGCTGCGCAAGGCGAAGTCGGGTGCGGCAGCGCCCACCACCACTGTGTCGGTATTCGCGGCGGCGACGCCGGCGAGGCCAAGCGCCAGCACCACGCCCGTCAGAAGTAGACGCCGAGGCCGAGATTGATCTCGAAATTGTGTTTCCACTCGTTTTCTCCGAGGAGGTCCGATTCGAATACGTTGTCGCGCGCCTCCAGGCGCAGGCTCAGCCAGTCGTTGGGCAGCACCTTGAGGCCGAAGCCGAAGGCGTAGCTGATGCTGTCGCGGTCCGCGAACTCGACCCGCCCGACACCGAAATTCAAGTAAACGCCGCTGGTGCGCGCCCAGCGCGTGCCCAGGAAGACCTCGCCCGGCAGCACCATGAGCCCTACCGAGAGGTCGTAAGCGGAGAGATCTTCCTTCTCAGCATCGAAGAGGGGCGCGCCGATGCGGCGGAAGCTGGTGTCCCGGATCGACGAGGCCGCGTACCGCCCCTCGAGGTAGAGATCCTCGGTGGCGTGGTAAGCGACGCGCAGGCCATAGATGGGTTCGGCGCCGAAGTCCTCTACCGACAGCACGCCGCCGTAGGCGCCCAGCTCCCAGTCCTCCGTGTCGATCTCGGGTCGCACGACCTCGCGCCGTTCCAGCGCCGGATCGATGACCGCCGGGACGGGACCCGCGACGGGCTCGTCGGTGGGCGCCGCCTCTCGCAGCGAGCTGCAGCCACTCGCGGCGAGAGCGATCGGGAGAAGGAGCAGAGTGCGCAGTGCTGAATTCATGACCCGTCCTCAGAAGAACACCGAGAAGCCCAGGGAGAGCTCGGTGAAGTCATCGTTGTTGTTGACGTCGCGGGTGAACACGAAGTGGCGCAGGTCGCCTCGGACCAGGAAGCGCCGGGTGAGCCAGCCGCGCAGGCCGACACCGGCGTTCCCCGCCCACTCGCTTACTTTCTCCGCGTCGACCAGCGTGCTCTTCGGCTCGTTGGAGAGCCGGCCGGCGCCGAGACTGAAGAAAGGCGCGATGCGCGCGTCGGGGAAGGGCAGCACCTGGAGGTTGGCGTGCCAGACCGTGGTGCTGGAGAAGCTCCCGGCCGCCTGCAGGAGCTGGGCCTCGGCGACGAAGTGGCGGCCGAGCCGGTAACCCGCACGGAAGCTGAACAGGGGGTCCCCTTCGAAGTCGCCCAGCCCGAATCCCGCTTCTATGCGCCGCTGGCGCCAGTCCTCGAAGCCGGCACGGCCGAGGCGCACGCGCTGGCCGCCGGGTGTCTCGGCGAGCTCGAGGGTCGCGCGGTGCATCCAGCCGCGGGTGCCGTCCCGCGCCTCCACCAGGACCCAGTCGGTGCGCTGCCGCAACGCCCTGAAGTCTTCGCCGCGCTCCACGACATGGAACACGGGATAGCCGCGCCCCGGGCCGGTCCGCAGCTCCGCATAGGGCTGCGCCACTGTCAGCCACAGCGCATCTTCCGTGGCGGGTGTCGCCGCCAGCGAATTCCATCCGAGCAGCAGCGTAAGCAGCGCCGGCAGGCGCCACCATCCGCGTGCTCCATGCCGGCCACAGCGCACGGCTCAGTACCCGCATTCCGGCAGGGGCGGGGGCGCGCAGAAGCCACATCCCGCGGCCTCCTCGTCGTCGACGCGGGTCGAGATCCATGCACGGATGGCCTGGTAGCAGGGATCATCTGGGTCGGGAAAGATATCCCCGCCGGTATGCGTGCCGGTGATGGAGAACACCCCCTGCAGCGGCTCGAGCAGGAGCTTGCTCTGGTCCGGGTTATCGAGATTCGAGAAGGCCTTGGCGGAGAAGAAGTTGGCCATCATCTCGACCGAGCCGGGCTCGGCTCCCGGGAAGATCTTGAAAGCGCCGCCGGAGCCGGCGCCGACGTCGTGGCAGCCGCTGGACGCGCACGTGGTCTGCCCGGTGCGGCCGTTGACGATCGAATCGAACACCGGGTTGACGCACACCGCGTAGTCGTCGATGCAAAGGGTGCCGCCTGTGGCAGCAACCGGGACGTTCTCCACGTCGCCGCCGCATGCGCCCAGGAGCGCGCATGCGGCGGCGAGAAACGGCAGTTGGGTCACACGACGCATGGCAGGGCTAGATCTCGCAATCGCCGGCTGCGATCCAGTCGTAGATGGCCTGCCAGCCGGGGCTCTCGGGCGCCAGCACGGCCGAGCCGGAATCCGGCACGGCCGGATCCACGCCGACCCGCGGATGCGGCGGGTCGTCGGTCTCGACCGAGCTCGGCCGCAGCAGCAGGTAGTTCGTCTCCGGCGCGCAGACGTTCGAGACCATCGTCACCGAGGCGTTGAAGTCGCCCTCGATGTTGCCCGTCAGGACGTAGCGCGAGGTTTCGAACCCTGCATTGATCGGCTCGTTTGGGGTCGAGGGCGA
>JASFEC010000034.1:0-13496 GCA_050125045.1 Gammaproteobacteria bacterium
TCCCGCGAATCTCGCCGATACCAGTGCCCGGCTGCGGGGCGAGCCCGGCAGCCGGGTCTCGCTCGGCATCCGCCGCCCCGGCGAGCCGCAGGCTTTGACCCTCGTGCTGACGCGCAGCGAGATCGAGCTCGACAGCGTGCGCGGGGAGCTCCTCGACGACAGCACGGCGTATCTGCGCATCAGCCAGTTCACCGATGCCACGCCGGCCGAGCTCGAGGACGAGCTGGCGCGGTTGCGGCGCGCGGCCGGGAGCCTGCGCGCCGTCGTGCTCGACCTGCGGGACAATCCGGGCGGCGTGCTCGAGGCCGCGATCGAGGTGAGCGACGCCTTTCTCGATGCCGGGCTGATCCTTTCGGCGGAGGGACGCGCCGAGGATGCGCGCTTCCTCGCGGAGGCGCGGCCGGGCGACCTGGCGCGCGGCCTGCCCATGAGCGTTCTCGTCAATCGCGGCTCCGCCTCGGGGGCGGAGATCGTGGCCGGGGCGCTGCAGGACCATGGCCGGGCCGTGATCGTCGGCGAGACCACCTTCGGCAAGGGCAGCGTGCAAACGATCATCCCGCTGTCGGGCGGCCGGGCCATCAAGCTGACTACCTCGCGTTATTTCACCCCGTCCGGCCGCTCCATCCACGTCAGCGGGATCCGGCCGGACGTCATCGTGCCGGACCAGGGCGACGGCGGCGCCGACGAGCAGCTCGCGGCGGCGCTGCGGGCCCTCGAGCGCGCGCCGGATCCCGGGCGTCCGGCTGTCGCCAGGTTGAGAACCTCGTGCGCCTGCTGAACCGGCTGTCCCTCGGCCTCGACACCCAGGTTGACCAGACGGAGCTCCGCGGCCTCGCGCGCAACACGGCGGACGGAGCCTGGCTGTTGCTGGTCCTCGCCGGCCTTTATCTCTTCACACCCGGCAGCGAGCTGGTCCACCCGGACGCCGTGGTCATCGCGTTCCTTTTGTACGTCTGTTTCTCGCTGGCACTGCGCTTCCTGCCGCGGTTCCGCCAGGCGACGCGGCGCCGCATCCTGGTCGAGCTGTTCGGCATGATCGCTTTCGTCACCGCTTTCCTGGCCTCGATCGACGCCAAGGCGGGCCTGCTGCTGATGCTCTACCTGCCGCCGATCATCATTTCCGCGCTCACGCTGGGCCGGTGGGCCACCCTGGGGATCACGGTGCTGAGCGTCGCCGGTTTCGTGCTGGCGGCCGTGCTGCGCGCCGACGGCGCGATGCTGCCCGGGCGCGACATGGTCGAGATGGCCATTTCGCTCGCGCCTTTTCTGCTGGTGTCTTATGTCACCGCCGTGCTCGCGCACGAGATCGAGACCGCCAAGGCGCGGATCCGCGTGCTGTCCGAAACCGACGAGCTCACCGGGTTGTGCAACCTGCGGTCCTTCTCGCGGCTCCATCGGCAGGAGCACGAGCGGGCTGTCCGGCATCATCGGGCATACACGGTCATCATGATGGACCTGAACGGCCTCAAGCAGATCAACGACACCTGGGGCCACGAGGTGGGCGATCGGGCCATTATCCTGTTCGCCAACGTCATCGCCCGCCTGATCCGCAGCACGGACGCCGCCGCCCGGGTCGGCGGGGACGAGTTCATCGCGCTGCTCTCGGAGACCGACGGCGACCAGGCCGGCCGGGTCATGCGGCGCATTCGTGCGGCCACGGAGCGCTGCACCATAGAGGTCGGGGGACGCATGCTCCGGTTGTCGGTCAGCCTGGGAGCCGCCTCATTTCCCCACGACTCGGAGTCTCAGCGCGAGCTGATTGCCGCCGCCGATGCCGCGATGTACCGCGACAAGGAATCGCGGCGCCGGGAGCTGGCCGCCGGCATGACGGCCGAAGACGAAGTGGTTTAGGGTAGCGGCACTTTCGTCCCCTTGACTGGAGAGCGAAGATGGCTGGCGTGCTGACTCTTGCCTGGCTGCACTATCTCGGCATCATGTTCCTCGCGGCCGCGCTGGTGGCCGAGCACCTGCTGTTCACGCCGCGGCCCGAACTGAAGGTGGCGCGCAAGCTCGTGACGGTGGACCTCATTTACGG
Source organism: Gammaproteobacteria bacterium (assembly GCA_050125045.1). Lineage (GTDB taxonomy): Bacteria > Pseudomonadota > Gammaproteobacteria > Steroidobacterales > XN24 > XN24. Next base: position 2,036 of record JASFEC010000034.1, read on the forward strand.
CGTTTCGCTGGTAGTGGTCCTGGTCACGGGGATCGGGCGGCTTTTCTACGGGGGCAAGGGCGTGGCCTTTTACATGCAGACGGGCGCGTTCCATGCCAAGTTCACCCTGTTCGTGGTGATGGCGCTGGTCTGGCTCTACCCCGCGATCAAGTTCCTCGGCTGGCGGCGGACCCTCAAGAGCGGCGGCACGCCCGCCATGGCGGACGGCGACGGGCGGCGCGTGCTGATGACGGTCCGCGTGCAGCTGCTGCTGCTGGTACTGCTCCCGCTGCTGGCGGCCATGATGGCCCGGGGTATCGGGGTCTGATGGCGACGGCGGCTGGCCGGCCGCGCACCCTCCGCAAGCTCCATCTCCTGCAGGGGGCCCGGGCCGCCGCCGCCCCGGCCGGGGACCCGCCCGATTTCGCCCTGCTCCGCGCGGCCCTGCGGCGCCAAGTGCTTCGATCCGGCCCGGCCCTGGTTTCCGCCGGAAGACTTCGAGGCCTGCCTGCGGCTGTCGCAGCCCGACTTCGTGCTGCGGCGGGTGATCGACGCCGAGGGCCGTCTCTGGCTCGAGCGGGCCGTGGCGCCCACGGATGCGACGGAGCCGCGCGGAGCGCTATAGTGTATCCATGCGCCGGACAACGGGGGCGCTGCAGGATGAAATCATGAGCAAGACCAAGAAGAACAAGAAGGCCCACGCCGAGCGCCCCGTGGTCGCCATCTCACCGGTCCTCTCGCTCCACAACCTCTACGAGCGCCCGATTGGGCGCCCCGAGGAGTGGTACACGGCCGCCGGAAATTTGAAGAAGAAGCCCTACGAACAGGAACTGGCGCTGCTCCAGATCGAGCTGGTGAAGCTGCAGGAATGGGTGCGGGCCACCAAACGGAAAGTGGTGGTGATCTTCGAGGGGCGTGACGCGGCCGGCAAGGGTGGCGCCATCAAGCGCGTGGTGGAGAAGCTCAACCCGCGCGTCTGCCGCATCGCCGCCCTGCCGGTGCCGACGGAACGCGAGCAGTCACAGTGGTATTTCCAGCGCTACGTGACGCACCTGCCGAGCGGTGGCGAGATCGTGCTGTTCGATCGCAGCTGGTACAACCGGGCGCTGGTCGAGCGCGTCATGGGCTTCTGCACCGAAAAGGAGTTCGAGGAGTTCGCTCGCTCGGTGCCGCATTTCGAACGCATGCTGGTCCGCTCGGGGATTACGCTGATCAAGTACTGGTTTTCCGTCAGCGACGAGGAGCAGGAGCGGCGCTTCCAGGCCCGGATTCATGACCCTTTGAAGCGCTGGAAGCTGTCGCCCATGGACCTGGACTCGCGCCGCCTGTACCGTCAGTATTCCGACGCCAAGGATCAGATGATGGAGTTCTCCGACATCCCGGAGGCGCCCTGGTGGACCATCCCGGCGGACGATAAGCGCCGCGCCCGGCTGAACTGCATCGCGCACCTGCTGTCCTGCATCCCCTACGAGGATGTCATGCCGGACCCACCCTCACTGCCGCCGCGCGAGAAGGCGCCGGAGCACCAGCGGCCGCCGGTGCAGCGACAGAACTTCATCCCGATCATTTATTGACGACGTTGGAGCTTTAAGGAGGCCACATGGCGAACGAAGGCTATCACGAGCCCGTGGAGGAACTGTCCGACGAGACCCGCGACATGCACCGGGCCATCATTTCCCTCATGGAGGAGCTCGAGGCGGTCGACTGGTACAACCAGCGCGTCGATGCCTGCAAGGACGACGAGCTGAGGGAGATTCTCGCGCACAACCGCGACGAGGAGAAAGAGCACGCCGCCATGGTGCTGGAATGGATCCGCCGCAAGGACCCGTTCTTCTCCAAGGAGCTGAAGGAACGGCTGTTTACCAGCGGGCCGATCGGCCACCACGACGACGACCACTGAGCCGGTCCCGACGGAAACACCGCCATGAGCGCCGCCAGCGAGCCCCGCGAGAGCGCCCTGCTCTCGCTGGGCATCAACATCGCCATCCCGGCCGTGATCCTGATGAAGCTGTCGGGCGAGGAGCACCTGGGTCCGGTGGCTGGACTGGTCGCGGCGCTCGCGTTTCCGCTCGCCTACGGCGCCTGGGATTTCCATCGGCGCCGCGAGTGGAACTTCGTCTCGGTAATCGGCTTCGTCAGCGTGCTGCTGACCGGCGGGATCGGCCTGCTGCAGCTCGACCCCAAGTGGATCGCGGTGAAAGAGGCAGCAGTGCCGGCCGTGATCGGCCTGGCGGTGCTGCTCTCGATCTACACCCGACGCCCGATCGTCCGGATGTTTCTCTATAACGACAAGATCATCCGCGTGGCCGAGGTGGATGCGGCGCTCGCCGAGCGGGGCAACCACGGCGCCTTCGACCGGACGCTGGTCAATGCCTCATGGATGCTCGCGGGATCCTTCTTCCTCTCCTCGCTGCTGAATTTTGTCCTGGCGACGCTCATCGTCCGCAGCCCGGCCGGCACCACCGCATTCAACGAGGAGCTCGGCCGGATGACGGCCCTGTCATACCCGGTCATCGTGATCCCTTCGATGGCCATCATGATCGCGGCGCTGTGGTACCTGTTCCAGCGTATCCGCCGGTTGACCGGCATGGACCTGGAACAGATCCTCAAGAGCTGAGGAGGAGCTCATGAACGGTTTCCTTGTACGCATGCTCATCTCCGCCATCTCGCTGTGGCTGGCCGCCCTGGTCGTCCCCGGCATGCATCTCGAGGGCATCCTGACGGTGCTGGGCGCCGCGCTGGTGCTCGGCATCGTGAATGCCTTCATCCGGCCGGTCGTCGTGCTGCTTACCCTGCCGCTGACGATTATCACGCTGGGCCTGTTCCTGCTGGTGGTGAACGCGATGATGCTCGGGCTGGTCTCGGCCATGTTCGCGGGCTTCAGCATCAGCGGCTTCTGGAGCGCGGTGTTCGGAGCCATTTTCGTCAGCTTCTTCAGCTGGCTGGCCTCGGCCTTCATCGGGTCCACCGGCCGCTACGAAGTGATCGTCGTCCGGCGCGATTGACGCTCAGCGGCGGGCGACCGCGCGGGCGCTGATGGTCACCCAGGCCACGCTGGCGATGATCACTGCCATGCCGGCCAGCTGCATCCGCGTGAGCTCTTCATCGAGCAGCCACCAGCCGAGCAGCGTGGCGATCGCGGGATTGACGTAGGCGATCGTCCCCAGGCGGGCCGGCGTGGTTTGCCGGATCAGCCACATGTAGGTCGCGAAGGCGATGCAGGAGCCGAAGACCGTCAGGTAGAGCAGCCCGCCGATGCCCGGCAGGGTCCACTGCCACCGCGCGAGCTCGCCGTTCAGCAGGCCCAATACCGTGAGGATGCTGCCGCCGATCAGCATCTGGCAGGCGATCAGCATCAGGGGCCGGACACTCACCTCGGTGTTGCGGCTGTGCATCGTGCCCCATGACCAGGCGATCGTGGACAGCACGATGGCCACCTTGGGCCAGAACAGCTCGTCGCCCGCACCGGGTCCGGCAGACGTGGCCGGCCAGACCATCAGCGCCGTGCCGCAGAGGCCGCTCAGCAGTCCCGCCCGGGTCGCGTTGCTCAACGGGACGCCGCGCCGGCCGAAGGTGCCGAACCAGGCGGTGAACAGGGCACCACTCGCGACGATCAGCGCCGCCTGGTTGGACGGCACCCATTGTTCCGCCCAGGTGACGACCCCGTTGGCGAGGACGATGAAAGCCATAGCGAGAACCGCCGCGGTGCGCCAGTCCGCGAGCGTTCGCGGTGGCCGGTGCCCGCGCGCCAGCGCCACGGCGCCCAGGATCAGGCCTGCGAGGACGAAGCGCACGCCGGCCAGCAGGCCGGGGGGAAGATCCTGCACCGCGACGCGGATGGCGAGATAAGTCGAGCCCCAGACCAGGTAGACGACCGCGAAGGCGGCGGCCAGGGCGAGACGGGAGGCGACTGGGTCCATGATGTCCTCGGGCGGGGAGCGCGCCATTGTAATGCTGCGCTGCGCCGGGCACAGCAGGCGACATCATCCCGCTATAATGCCGAGCCACGCCGTCCGGCCGCCGTGGCGGGCGACATCCGTTTCCAGAAAGGATTTTCGCCACATGAACCATGCCCCCCGCGCGGGTGACTTGCTGGGCCACCCCAAGGGCCTGTTCCTGCTCTTCGGCACCGAGCTGTGGGAGCGTTTCAGCTACTACGCGATGCGCGCCATCCTGGTGTTGTACCTGGTCGACCAGGTTCAGTCGGAGGGTGGTTTCGGCCTCGGCTGGACCAACGCCGAAGCGCTGAGACTCTACGCCTGGTTCACGGGCCTGGTCTACATCACCCCGCTGATCGGCGGCTGGCTGGCCGACAACTACCTGGGCCAGCGGAAGGCGATCCTGCTCGGCGGCGCGCTCATGGCGGCCGGCCAGTTCCTGCTCGGCACGCCGCATGCCTGGGTCCCCGACATGGAACTGACGGTGTTCTATCTCGGCATCGCCACGCTCGTGGCCGGCAACGGCCTGTTCAAGCCGAACATCTCCACCATGGTGGGAGACCTGTACGAGCACGGCGACCACCGGCGCGACGGCGCCTTCACGATTTTCTACATGGGTATCAACATCGGCGCCGCACTCTCGGGCGTGGTCGTCGGCATCGTGGTGGCGATGTGGGACGGCAACTGGCAGGCCGGCTTCATCTGCGCCGGCATCGGCATGCTGCTGTCGCTGGTGATCCAGGCCGTCTGGGCGCGGAAGCTGCTCGGGGACATCGGGGTCGAGCCGGCGGCGAAGCGCGACCGGCGCGAGAACGCCCGCGTGGCCGGCCAGCGCGTCGCGCTGACGCCGGTGGAGCGCGACCGGCTCAAGGTGATCCTGGTGCTCGGGCTGTTCACCATCGTCTTCTGGGCGGGCTTCGAGCAGGCCGGCGGCCTGATGAACATCTATACCCACGAGTTCACCGACCGCGTGCTGTGGGGCTTCGAGATCCCGACCACCTGGTTCCAGAGCCTCAACCCGGTGTTCATCGTCGTGTTTGCGCCGGTGATCGCGGCGCTCTGGGTGAAGCTCGGCCCCCGCGAGCCGACCTCGCCGGCCAAGTTCGCCATGGGCCTGGCGCTGCTCGGCGTCGGCTTCCTGTTCATGGTCGGGGCAGTGCTCCAGCAGGGGGGCGACGCCTCGGTGAAGACCAGCATGATGTGGCTGGTCGGCGCCTACTTCTTCCACACCATGGGCGAGCTGTGCCTGTCGCCGATCGGTCTTTCCATGGTGACCAAGCTGGCGCCGCTGCGCCTTGCCTCGCTGCTGATGGGCGCCTGGTTCGGCTTTATCGCCATGGCCAGCTACCTCGCCGGCTTCATCGGCTCCTTCATCGGCCATGGCGACGCCGAGTCCCAGGTCGGGAATGCCATGAGCATCTTCGGCGGCCTGGCGGCGGCGGCGATCATCGCCGGCGTGGTGCTGTGGTTCATCTCGGACAAGCTCGTGGACTGGATGCACGGGGCCGAGAGCAAGGTGAACGTTGACGAAATCGAGGACGAGGTGGCCGTGACGGCCGCCCACGAGGCGCTGCCGGAGACCCGCACGCCCTGAAGACCCCCTCGGGGGGACGGAGAAAGACCATGCAATTATCCCGGCTGGGCGCCATGCTCGCGCTCGTTTCCGCCGCTTCTCTTGTTGCCGCCTGCGCCGCGCCGCGGAAGACCGATATTCCCGCCACGGCGCCCGCGGCGGAGGGGGACGCCGTGTTCGACTTGCCGCGGCAGGAGCGGGAGCTGGCCAACGGCCTGAAGGTGATCGTGGTCAAGACCGATTACCCGGACATCGTCAGCCTGCAGATTCCGGTGCAGACGGGTTCGCGCAACGAGGTCGAGCCCGGCAAGACGGGCTTCGCCCACTTCTTCGAGCACATGATGTTCCGCGGCACCGAGAACGTCACGCCCGAGGAGTACAACGCTGCGCTGAAACTGGCCGGCGCGGACACCAACGCCTATACCACCGACGACTACACGAACTACCACATCGACTTCACGAAAGCGGACCTGGAGACGATCCTGGCGCTGGAAGCAGACCGCTTCATGAACCTGTCCTATGGCGAGGACGTGTTCCGCACCGAGGCGCTGGCGGTCAAGGGCGAGTACATCAAGAACAGTGCCAACCCGATCCGCAAGCTGCTCGAGCAGGTGCGTGACGCGCACTACGAGAAGCACACCTACAAGCACACGACGATGGGCTTCTTCGAGGACATCGTCCAGATGCCGGAGCAGTACGAGTACTCGAAACTGTTCTTCGATCGCTGGTACCGGCCGGAGAAGGCTGCAGTGGTGCTCGTCGGCGACCTCGAGTTCGAGCCTACCTTCGCACTGGTGGAGAAGTACTTCGGCCCCTGGGAACGCGGCAGCTTCGAGGCGCAGATCCCGGTCGAGCCGCCGGGCGACGGCCCGACCTCGGTTTATGTCCCGCTCGAAACGCCGACCCAGCCGTGGATCGCCGTGGCCTTCCGCGGCCCGGCGTTCGACCCGACCGACGCCGACACCGCGGCCGTGCGTGTGCTGTCGCAACATTACTTCTCGGGGAACTCTGACCTGTATCGCAAGCTGGTGCTCGACCGGCAGATCGTCGACCAGATGTTTCCCTACATGGGCATGAACCGTGACCCGGGCCTGTTCTGGGTTTTTGCGCGCGTGGCGACGCCCGAGGCGGCCGCGGAAGTGCGCGACGAGATCCTCGCAACCTTCGCCCGGGCGCGCACCGAGACCATCGCGCCGGCAGAGCTCGAGCGGATCAAGGACCGCATGCGCTACGGCTTCCTCGCCGGGCTGGATAATTCGGTCGACATTGCCGGAGAGCTGGCGCGGGTAGTCCAGTACGACCGCACGATCGAGACGGTGAACCAGCTCTACACGAGCTATGCCGCCCTCGAGCCGGCCGATCTCACGACGGCTGCGCAGCGCTACTTCCGCGACGACGTGCGCACCATCGGCGTCATCGCCCAGGGCGAAAGCCTCGCCGGCCTCGAGTCCGGTGCACCCTCCGTCGATGCCCTCGCCGCGGCCGCCGCCGAGGTCGCGCCGGCGGAATTCGCGCTGGTTGAGCGCCGCAGCGCAAGTTCGCCGCTGGTGGACGTGTCCTTCGTGTTCCGCGCCGGTGCCGCGCTGGACCCGCCGGGCAAGAAGGGCCTCGCCCAGCTCACCGCCTTGATGGTGGCCGACGGCGGCTCTGCCGTGCGGCCCATCGACGAGATCCGGGATGCGCTCTACCCGATGGCGGCCGGTTTCGGCGCCCAGGTGGGCAAGGAGATGGTCACGCTCGGCGGGACGGTGCATCGGGACAACCTCGACGCCTGGTATGCCCTGGTCACCGAGCAGCTGCTCACGCCCGGCTGGCGGGAAGAGGACTTCACGCGCCTCAAGACCCAGCTGGTGAACGCCATCGTCTCCGACCTGGTCGCCAACAACGACGAGGAACTGGGCAAGGAAGCGCTCTACCAGTTCATCTATGGCCCGGCGCACGCCTACGGCACGCTCACCCTGGGCCTGGTCGAGGACGTGGAGGCCCTGACCCTGGATGACGTCAGGGCGTTTTACACCGCTCACTATTCGCCGCGGAACCTGACGGTCGGTCTTGCGGGCGGGTACCCGGAAGACTTTGCAGCGCGCCTGGGCCGCGACTTGTCGGGCTTGCCCGAGGCGGCGGCGACCGTGATCGAGCCCGGTATGGCGCCGTCAATCGAGGGCCACCAGGCGCTGATCCTCCAGAAGGAGACCATGGCGCATGCCGTGTCCTTCGGCTTCCCGATCGAGCTCAAGCGCGGCGACCCCGACTGGGTTGCGCTGTGGCTGGCGACGCAGTGGCTGGGCCAGCACCGCAGCCAGAACTCGCATCTCTACGACCGGATTCGCGAGCAGCGCGGCATGAACTACGGCGACTACGCCTATATCGAGTACTTTCCCCGCGGCATGTACCTGACCCAGCCGGAGCCGAACCTGTACCGGCAGCAGCAGATCTTCCAAGTCTGGCTGCGGCCGTTGACCGGCAATGACACCGCGCACTTCGCCACGCGCGTCGCGATGTACGAGCTGGACAAGCTGATCCGGGAGGGGCTGACGGTCGAGGAATTCGAGGCTACGCGGGCCTTCCTGGACAAGTGGGTCGCGCAGCTGGTCAGCTCGCAGCCCGCGCTGCTCGGCTATGCCGTCGACAGCGACTGGTACGGCATCTCGGATTTTCCCGCCTACGTGCGCGGGGAGCTTGGCCGGCTGACCGTGGAGCGCGTGAACCGCGTGCTCCGCGAGCACCTGTCTGCCGAGGGCATCAAGTTCGTGTTCATCACGCCGGATGGCGATGACTTGCGTCGACGGCTGGTCGAGGACCAACCCTCGCCGATGACGTACAACTCGCCGAAGCCGGAGGAGCTGCTCGCCGAGGACAAGGTGATCGAGGTGTTGCCGCTCGGTTTCACCGCTGACTCGGTGCGGGTCGTCCCCGCCGACAGCGTGTTCCGCCGCACGGCGCAGTGAAAGACAGGAGACCGAGGAAATGAGCCACGAGATCGACCCGGCCACCCGCACCGAAATCGAGGCGGCCGCTTTCCGCAAGCTGCTGGAGCACCTGCAGAAATACCCGGAAGTCCAGAACCTGGACCTGATGAACCTGGCCTATTTCTGCCGTAACTGCATTTCGAAGTGGTACCGGGGCGCGGCTGCGGAGCACGGCGTCGAGCTGGACTACGATGAGGCGCGCGAGATCGTTTACGGCATGCCGTACGCGGAGTACAAGCGGGAGCACCAGCGCGAGGCCTCGCCGGAGCAGCTCGAGAAGTTCGCCGACGCGGAACGGAAGGCGACGCCCTAGGTCTCGCGTTGCTCGGCCTCGACCTCGCGGTGTCCCGGCACCATGAGGCGGGACATGATGATGCCGGCCTCGAACAGGATGTAGACCGGCACCGCGAGCAGCGTCTGGGAGATGATGTCCGGCGGCGTCAACAACATGCCAAGCACGAAGGCGCTGATCAGCACGTAGGGGCGCTTCTGGCCGAGCTTGGCCGGCGTCGTGAAGCCGGCCCAGACCGCCAGCACCGTCGCCACCGGCACTTCGAAGGCGAACCCGAAGGCGAAGAACAGGGCCAGCACGAAATCCAGGTAGGCCGAGATGTCCGTCATCACCGCCACGCCCGAGGGCGCCACGGCGGTGAAGAAGCTGAACATCAGCGGGAACACCACGTAATAGGCGAACGCCACCCCGGCGTAGAACAGGACGATGCTCGAAGCCATCAGCGGGAACACGAGGCGGCGCTCGTGCTTGTACAAGCCGGGGGCGACGAAGGCCCAGGCCTGGTAGAGCAGCACGGGCATCGCCAGGAAGACGGCGATGGCGAGGGAAAGCTTGAAGGGGGTAAGGAAGGGTGACGCGACCTGGGTCGCGATCATGCTTGTGCCTTCCGGCAGGCGCGCCATCAGGGGCTCGGCGACGAGCGTGAACAGGTGCTCGGCGAAGGGGACCAGGCAGGCGAACAGCACCAGCACGGCGACTACCATCTTCAGGAGCCGGTTGCGCAGCTCCAAGAGGTGAGACAGCAGGGTGCCTTCGCCGAGGCCGCTATTCTTTTCCGGTCTGCTCATCTGACCTGGCCGTCACGTCCGCGGCCACCTCGCGCTGCTTGTCACGCGCCGCCGCGAGGGCTTCCTCTTCCGCAACCTGCGCGGCCTCGGCGGCTTCCTCAACCGGTGTCTTCGGCGCCGCCGGCTTTTTTGCTTCGCTCGACTTGCCCTCCTTGAGCTCCACCTCCCGGGCCAGCTCCCGTTCCACCTGCATACGCAGGCTGCGCGCCATGAACTTGGCCCGCCCGGCCCAGTTGCCGACGGTGCTGACCATGCCGGGCAGCCGCTCGGGCCCCAGGATGAGCAGGGCCAGCAGCAGAATCAGCGACAGTTCCCAGAACCCGATGTCGAACATCGGCGTCAGGCCTTGGTCTCGTCCTTTTCCTTGGCCTCGCTCTCGGGGAAGTCGGCGTCAGGCTTGCTCTGGTCGGCAAGCTGTTCCTTCTGCGCCTCGGACTCCCCCTCCTGCATGGAACTGCGGAAGCCCTTCACGGCGCCGCCGAGATCGGAGCCGATGTTCTTCAGGCGCTTGGTGCCGAAGATCAGGACGACGATCAGGAGAATGATCAGTAATTGCCAGAGACTAATGCCACCGAGACCCATGTGATCCTCCGGTTAACGGTTCGGGCCCAGCCAGCCCGCAGGGCAGGCAATCATACGCTAAGTCGAGTGAATGTTGCTGCCGTCCGGGCGGGTGCGCAGCCAGAAAGTGACCGGGCCGTCGTTGATCAGCGCCACCTGCATGTTCGCCCCAAAGCGCCCGGTTTCCACGGCGGCATGGCGCCGCCGCGCCGCGGCGACCAGCGCCTGGAACAGTCGCTCGCCCTCTGCCGGGTCGGCGGCGGGGGTGAAGCTGGGGCGCATCCCCTTGCGCGTGTCGGCCGCCAGCGTGAACTGCGAGACCAGCAGCAGCCCGCCACCTGCTTCCGCCAGGGACAGGTTCATCCGCCCCGCAGGGTCCTCGAACACCCGGTAGCCCACGATGCGCTCGGCCAGCCGCTCCGCTTGCGCCTCGGTGTCGCCCCGCTCGACGGCGGCCAGCACCAGCAGCCCGGGACCGATGGCGGCGACGACCTCGCCGTCCACGCGGACCGATGCCTCGGCGACGCGCTGGATGAGGCCGATCATGCAATGCTCCCAGTGGCAATTGGAAGGGCGCGCAGAAGCAAGAAACGAGGCTTTTTCAATTGCTTGTCATCCACTTTGAGCGTAATTTGTCAACTTACAGGCAAATCATCTCCACATTTTTAGTTTTTATGATATATGTGGGATTAGTGCCCCTGTTTTTGCCTAATTTTGGCACTTGTGTGGGAATAGAGCCGAGCAACCGGATTGTCATGCCCCGGAGATGTAACGGTAACGGTACGGCGCGATGGTGCCCGCGGGCAAGTGCCGGAGGCCTTTTATGTCCGTTCACAACCTGCGTCCGCTCACGTTCCGCACGCTTTTCATTTCCGACGTCCACCTTGGGTCCCGCGGCTGCCAGGCGGGGATGCTGCTCGATTTCCTTCGCTCGGTAAGGTGCGACACCCTGTACCTGGTCGGCGATATCATCGACTTCTGGAGCCTCAAGCGCGGCTTCTACTGGCCGCAGGAGCACAATGACGTGGTGCGCACGGTGCTGGGCATGGCGCGCCACGGCACCCGGGTGGTCTATGTGCCGGGCAACCACGACGAGCTGTTCCGGGACCACCTGGACACCGTGTTCGGCAATATCGAGATCCGGGCGCGCGGCATCCACCGAACGGCGGATGGCCGGCGGCTGCTGGTCCTGCACGGCGACGAGTTCGACGGCGTGGTCCGGTGCAGCCCGTGGCTGGCGCGGGTCGGCAGCCGCGCCTACGACTTCCTGATCTGGCTCAACCGCTACCTGAACGCTTTACGCCGTCAGTTCGGTTACGGTTACTGGTCGCTGGCGGCCTTCCTCAAGCACCGGGTTAAGA
>JASFEC010000035.1:0-12978 GCA_050125045.1 Gammaproteobacteria bacterium
CGCCTCCCGGCCCTTTCTCTTGCTCCGCGCAGCCGGGGACCATGCCGGCGGCCCCCGCGCTCAGCCCTTCCAGGCGCTCAGTTTCTTCGGGGCCAGCTCGTTCTTCAGCTTGACGTACTGCGGCAGGCCGTTCTTGTACGGGGGGTAGTCCTCTCCCTTGATCAGCGGCGCGAGGTAGCGCCGGCAGGCCGCCGTGATATGGAAGCCGTCCGACGTGATGAACTTCTTCGGCACGGTCTTCTCGACGTTCGCGACCTTCGCCAGGTCGGCCTGGCCCACCTTCCAGCGGTACGGCTGATCGGACGTGCGCACGATCACGGGGAGCTTGCCGTGCACACCCGCGAGCGCCAGCTCCACCGCTGCCTTGCCCATCGCGTAGGCCTGCTCGACGTCCACCTTGGAAGCGATATGCCGGGCGGAGCGCTGCAGATAGTCGGCCACGGCCCAGTGGAACTTGTAGCCGAGCCGGCCGCGCACGATCTCGGCAAGGTGCGGCGCCACGCCGCCCAGCTGGGCGTGGCCGAAGGCGTCCTTGGTGCCGGACTCGGCGACGAAGCGGCCGTCCGGGCGGCGGATGCCCTCGGAGGCGACGATGACGCAGCTGTCATAGCGCTCGACCGACTGCTTGACCTTGGCGATGAACCCGTCCTCGTCGAAGGGCACTTCGGGGAACAGGATGAGGTGGGGCGGCTCGCTGCGGTCCTTCCCGGCCAGCCCGCCGGCCGCTGCGATCCAGCCGGCATGCCGGCCCATCACCTCGAGGATGAACACCTTGGTCTGCGGCATCGAGCTCACGTCGATGCCGGCCTCCAGGGTCGAGACGGCGACGTACTTGGCCACCGAACCGAAGCCGGGACAGTTGTCCGTGATGGGCAGGTCGTTGTCGACCGTCTTGGGCACGCCGACGCAGGTGATGTCGTAGTCCATCGACTTGGCCACCTGGGCCACCTTGTTGGCGGTGTCCATGGAGTCGCCGCCCCCGTTGTAGATGAAGTAGCCGATGTCATGGGCCCGGAAAACCTCGATCAACCGCTGGTACTCGGCCGCGCTCTCCTCGATGCTCTTCAGCTTGTAGCGGACCGAGCCGAAGGCCCCGCCCGGCGTGTGCCGCAGGCCGGCGATGGTCCGGGCGGACTCCTTGCCGGTGTCGATCAACTCCTCGCGCAGCGCGCCGACGATGCCCATGCGGCCCGCATAGACCTTGCCGACCCGGTCGCGGGCCTTGCGTGCGCTCTCGATGACGCCGCAGGCGGTGGCATTGATCACGGCGGTGACACCGCCGGACTGGGCATAGAACAGGTTCCGCTTCTTCATCCTTGCTCCTGGTGGGGCGGGTTGCGATCGCCCGGAAAGCATAGCGGATTCGGTACGGGCCGGTCACAGGCCGCGGCCCGGTTTGACCATGCCGTCCTTGGACGGCAATCTTGTCGGGCAGGCCGCGACTGGCCGGTTACGGAACCAGGAGACAATCGCATGCGCATCGTTCTGCTCGGCGCCCCGGGCTCCGGCAAGGGCACCCAGGCCAAGAAACTCGTCGCGGAACACGGCTACCCCCAGGTATCGACCGGCGACCTGTTGCGCGATGCGGTGGCGCGGGGCACCGAATACGGCCTCAAGGCCAAGGCGGCGATGGAGGCCGGCCAGCTGGTGTCTGACGACATCGTGCTGGGCATCCTCAAGGACCGGATCGCGCAGCCCGATGCCGCCAACGGGTTCATTCTCGACGGCTTCCCGCGCAACCTGTCCCAGGCCGCCGCGCTGGAGGACGTGCTCGGCGAGATCGGCCAGCCGCTCGACGCGGCCGTGCTCATGGACCTCGACTTCGACGTCCTGTTCAAGCGCCTCACGGGCAGGCGCAGCTGCAAGAGTTGCGGCCGCATCTACAACGTTTACTTCCTGCCCGTGCCGGACGACGGGCGCTGCGAGAGCTGCGGGTGCGACGAGTTCGTGCACCGCGCCGACGACAAGGAAGAGACCATCGGCCGGCGCCTCGAGGTCTACCAGAAAGAGACTGCGCCGCTGGTGGACTACTATCGCGAGCTCGGCAAGCTCAAGGTCGTCGACGCCGAGGGCTCCTTCGACGAGGTCTACTCCCGGCTGGTCGGCGCGCTGGGCCTCTGAGAGCCTTTCAGCCGTAACCCGGACGCAGAGCCCGATCAGCCCGGGCTGCGCTCGAGCAGCCCCAGCAGCTCCTTGCCCGCCAGCGCCGCGCGCCAGCCGCGCAGCAGCGCCAGGTCGCGCCGGCCCCGGACCAGCGCCTCGATGTCCCGGCGCGTGGCGACGAGCGGTGCGGATATCTTCTCCGCCGCGCTGATCTCGCGCAGCCGTCCCAGCAAGCGCTTGACCAGGCGTTCCTGGTCGGGCTCGAGGCGGGGCTGGATCTTGAGCGCCGGTGCTGCCGCGTCGCCGGCCTGGCGTAACACTTCGAGCAGCACGTCGCCGACCCGCCGCAGGGCCGCCGGCGGCAGGTTCGTGTCGCGGGCCAGCGCCGCCCGGGAGGCCGGATTGGCCGCGGCGAGGGCAACGAGGTCCTCGTCTTTCAGGATCCAGCGGCGCGGCCGGTCCCGGTCGCGGGCCTCGTGCTCGCGCCAGGCGGCGACGGCGGCCAGACGCGCGAGGGCCGGCGGCTCGAGCCGCGTCGCGCCCTTGACCCGGCGCCACGCGCCCTCGTCATCGAAGGCATAGAGCGCCGGATCGCACAGCGCCGCGCTCTCCTCGGCCGCCCAGTCCTCCCGCCCGAGCCGGCGCAGCGACTCCGCCAGGCGGTCCGCCAGCGGCAGCAGCCACTGCACGTCCGCGGCGGCGTAGCGCAGCTGCTCGCTGGACAGCGGCCGGCGGCTCCAGTCGGTGCGGGCATGGTCCTTCGGCAGCGTCACGTTCAGCTCGGCGCCGACCAGCGGGGCGTAGCCGACCTGGTCGGGATGTCCCAGCATGGCGGCGGCGACCTGGGTGTCCCAGACGGGCCCGGGCACGGTCGCCAGGTTGTCGTGCAAAACCTCCAGGTCCTGCCGCGCGGAGTGGAAGATCTTCAGGACGTCCGGGTCCTGCAGCAGGGCGGCGAAGGGCCCCGGCCCGCCCAGCGCCAGGGTGTCGACGCAGGCGATGCGCTCCCCGTCCGAGATTTGCAGCAGGCACAGCTGAGCGCGGTAGGTGCGCTCGCGGACGAACTCGGTGTCCACGGCCAGCCGTTCCAGCCCGGCCCAGTCCGCAGCGAGCGCCGCCGCGGCATCGGCGCTGTCGATGTAGAGATAGTCGGTCATCGGCGGATTATCCCAGAACCTGCCCCGGATTACGGGCGGCGGGTATGATGCGCAACCATGAAGCCTATGGGTGTCCGGTCGTGATCCGGCTGTTCTTCGATATCCTCCTGCATCGCCGCGGCCCGCAGGATGTTCCGGCAGGGCAGCCCGTGTTCCTGCGGGCGCTGGCGGGCTACGTCGTGGTGGGCGCCGCGGTTCTCTGGCCGTCGGCCGACGGGCCGTCCCAGCTGCTGGCCCAGGTGGCGGTCGATCTCGTGCTGCTCGTCTGCCTGTGCGGCGGACTGCTGATCGCTACGGGGCGTGCAGCCCGTATCGGGCAGACGCTGACGGCCCTGTTCGGCACCGGCGCCCTGCTCAGCGCGGCAGCACTCCCCTTCGTCTGGATCGTGGCCCGGAGCCTCGGCGATCCTGGCACGCCGCCCGAGGCCTTGCCGCCGCAGGCGCTGCTCAGCACCCTGGCGCTGTTCGGCCTGCTGCTGGTCTCGCTGCTGGTCACCGGCCACATCCTGCGCCATGCCCTCGAGTGGAGCTATCCCGCCGGCGTCCTGGCGGCCACCGGCTATTTCGCGCTCAGCACCCTCGTCTTCCGCAGCCTCTTCCCGGTGTCCTGATGCACGTCCATATCCTCGGCATCGGCGGGACGTTCATGGGGGGAATTGCCGCCCTGGCCCGGGCCCTGGGTCACCGGGTAACGGGCTCGGATCGCGCGTTGTACCCGCCGATGAGCACGCAGCTGGCGGGGCTCGGGATCGAGTGCATCGAGGGCTACGACAACGACCGCCTCGATCCGGCGCCCGACTGCGTCGTCGTCGGCAACGTCATGCGGCGCGGCATGCCGGTGGTGGAGCGCCTGCTGGATTCCGGCCTGCCGTACTGCTCCGGGCCCGAGTGGCTGGCGCGCGAGGTGCTGCACGGGCGCTGGACCCTGGCCGTCGCCGGGACCCACGGCAAGACGACGACGACCAGCATTCTCGCCTACCTGCTCGATGCCGCGGGCCTGGCCCCGGGCTTTCTCGTGGGCGGGATTCCGGCCGACTTCGGCGTCTCTGCCCGGCTGGGCAGTGATCCCTTCTTCGTGGTGGAGGCGGACGAGTACGACACGGCCTTTTTCGACAAGCGTTCAAAGTTTGTTCACTACCGTCCCCGGACCCTGGTGCTCGGCAACCTGGAGTTCGATCACGCCGACATCTTTCCGGACCTGGCGGCGATCCGGCGCCAGTTTCACCACCTGGTGCGCACCGTCCCCGGCGCCGGCCTGATCGTCTGCAAGGCGGGCGACGCGGCACTGGCCGAGGTGCTCGCGCAGGGCTGCTGGACGCCGGTGGAATATTTCGCCGGGCCCGAACAGGCCCGGGTGGACGGCCATGCGGCGCGCTCCGTCCCCGGCGGCTTCGAGGTGCTCGACCCCGGGGGCGACCCGGTGGCGCGGGTGCAGTGGTCGATGCCGGGCGCCCACAACGCCGAGAACGCCCTGGCCGCGATGCTGGCGGCGCGACACGCCGGCGTGCCGCTCGCAAACTCGGCCCGGGCGCTGGCCCGCTTCCGCGGCGTCAAGCGGCGCCAGGAATGGATCGGGAGCGGCGCGGGCATCGATCTGTACGATGATTTCGCCCATCACCCGACGGCGATCGCGCGCACCCTGCGGGCCATGCGGGACGGCGGTCGCCGGCTCGTGGCGGTGCTCGAGCCGCGCTCCAACACCATGCGCATGGGCGTGCATGCCGGGCAGCTGGCGCCGGCGCTGGCCGAGGCCGACCGGGTGTACGTACTGGCGTCGCCGGAGCTCGGCTGGGATGCGGCCGGCGCCCTGGCGCCGCTGGGATCGACGGTCCGCGTCTGCGGGGCGCTCGAGGAGCTGGAGGCTATACTGCAGCAGGAGCTGGCCAGCGGCGACCGTGTGGTGTTGATGTCCAACGGGAGTTTCGGCGGCCTCCATGGCCGCCTGTTGCGGGCGCTGCAAGCACGGGAAAGGAGCGAGGAAGGATGAGCCTGCATGTCGCGCTGGCGATGACCGGGGCCTCCGGAGCGCAGTACGGCCTGCGCCTGCTGGAATGCCTGCTGGCGGCCGACTGCCGCGTCAGCCTGATGATCTCCAAGCCGGCCCAGGTGGTGATCGGTATGGAAACCGACCTGCAGCTGCCCGGACGCAGCGCCGATATCCGGCGTTTCTTCTGCAAGCGCCATGGCGTCGACGAGACGCGCCTGCACGTCTACGGGCGCGAGGAATGGACGGCGCCGGTGGCCAGCGGCTCGGCCGCCCCGGATGCCATGGTCGTCTGCCCCTGCACCACGGCGACCGTTTCTGCCCTGGCCACTGGCGCCAGCCGCAGCCTGATCGAGCGCGCCGGTGACGTGGTCCTGAAGGAACGGCGCCCGCTGCTCCTGGTGGTGCGCGAGACGCCATTCTCGGCGATACACCTGGAGAACATGCTGACGCTGGCCCGCGCGGGGGCCGTGGTGATGCCGGCGAATCCGGGCTACTACCATCGTCCCGAGACCGTCGCGGAGTTGGTCGATTTCATGGTTGCGCGCGTGCTCGATCACCTGGGCCTGCCGCAGGGCCTGGTCGCGCCTTGGGGCGAGGAAGAGAGCGAATGAGCGCGCCGCTCGAGCTGCCGCTGTTCCCGCTGCAGACCGTGCTGTTTCCGGGCGGGCCGTTGCCCCTGCGCATCTTCGAGCCACGTTACGTCGACATGATCGGCCGTTGCATGAAGACCGGGCTGGGTTTCGGCGTGACGCTCGTCAAGAGCGGCGAGGAGACCGGCGCGGCGAGCATGCATGACTTTGGCACGGTGGCGAACATCGTGGACTTCGACCAGCTGCCGGACGGCACGCTGGGCGTGGTGGTAATCGGCGGCACCCGCTTCCTGGTCCGCTCCGTGCAGCGCCAGGCCGACGGGCTGAACGTGGGGCAGGTTGAGCTTCTCGAGGATGAGCCGCGGGCGATCCTGCCCGCCCGTTTCGCCGACATGGCCCGCCTGCTCGAGAGCGTGTTCGAGGACCTTGGTCCCCAGTACCAGCATGTGGAGCCGGACTTCGAGGATGCCGGCTGGGTCGGCTGCCGGCTGGCCGAGCTGCTGCCCATCGAGCTGGAACAGAAGCAACATTGCCTGGAGCTGTTCGACCCGGTGGCCCGGCTCGAGTACCTGGAGCCGTTGCTGCAGAGTCTCGGCCGCTGAGATGAGCCGGGGCGACGACGGGCTCTTTGCCGGCCGCGAGCTGGTCTGCGTGCACCGGGGGACCGATCCCATCGAGGCCAGCCTGCTGGAGGGTCTGCTCCAGAGCGAGGGGATTCCCGCCACCGTGACCGGCGCGGACCTGGTCGGCGGCTACAGCGGCGTGCCCAAGGTCTGCGACGTGCGGCTGCTGGTGCCGGCGCGTTACCGGGAATCTGCCGCCGAAGTGCTGGAGCGCTACCGGCGGGAGCGCCCGGCGGAAGCGGAATGGACGTGCCCCGCCTGCGGCGAGACCAACGCCCCGAGCTTCGAGAGCTGCTGGAACTGCGGCCGGGAGCGCGGCGCCGACGCCTGACACTGCCACCGCCGGGTCCGGCCTCCGACCAGACCGCGCTTGCGGGCCGTCATCGCCTCCCCTCGCTTGGAAATCTGATGCCGCTCGGCGAGGCGATGACGGCCCGCGAGCGCTGCCGCGTCGGCTCGCCCCCGTTCACGGGTGCGGCGCGCGCGGCAAGCCCGTGGTTCAGCCGGCGAGCTGCTTCATGACCCGCCCGGCGGCGGCCACGGTCGCGTCGATGTCCTCGTCCGTGTGGGCGAGCGACACGAAGCCGGCCTCGAAGGCCGACGGCGCAAGATACACGCCCTCGTCGAGCATGCCGTGGAAGAAGGTCTTGAAGCGCTCCTGGTCGCAGGCCATCACCTGGGCGAAGGTCTGGATCGGCGCGTCGCCGCTGAAGAACAGCCCGAACATGCCGCCGACGGAGTGGCCGGTGAAGGGAATCCCGGCGGCGTCCGCCGCGGCCTGGACCCCGGCGACGAGACGCCCGGTGCGGGTGCCGAGCTCCGAATAGAGCTCAGGCCGCAGGCGGTCCAGGGTAGCGATGCCCGCATGCATGGCGACGGGATTGCCCGACAGGGTGCCCGCCTGGTAAACGGGCCCGAGCGGGGCGATCTGCTCCATGACCTCCCGCTTGCCGCCGAAGGCGCCGACGGGCATGCCGCCACCGATGATCTTGCCCAGCGTGGTCAGGTCCGGCTGCACGCCCGCGATTTCCTGCACGCCGCCGCGGGCGACGCGGAAGCCCGTCATGACCTCGTCGAAGATGAGCACGGCGCCGCTGGCGTCGCACACCTCGCGCAGGCCTTCCAGGAAGCCCGGTGCCGGCAGCACCATGTTCATGTTGCCCGCAATCGGCTCGACGATGATGCCGGCGATCTCGTCGCCCATCTCGGCGAACACCTGCCGCACCTGGTCGAGGTCGTTGTAGGTCAGCGTGATGGTGTGCTGTGCCAGCGATGCGGGCACGCCGGGCGAGGTCGGCACTCCCAGGGTCAGCGCGCCGGACCCCGCCTTCACCAGCAGCGAGTCGGAATGCCCGTGATAGCAGCCTTCGAACTTCACGATCTTGTCGCGCCCCGTGTAGCCGCGCGCCAGGCGGATGGCGCTCATGGTCGCCTCCGTGCCCGAGCTGACGAAGCGCACCAGCTCGATGGAGGGCATGATCTCGCAGACGCGGCGGGCGAGCTCCGTCTCGACGGCCGTGGGCGCCCCGAAGGACAAGCCGTCCAGGGCCGCCGTCCGCACCGCCTCGATGACGTCCGGATGGGCATGGCCGAGGATCATCGGTCCCCAGGAGCCGATGTAGTCGATGTAGCGCCGGTCGTCCTCTCCCCAGATGTAGGCGCCCGCGGCCTTGCGGATGAAGACCGGCTCGCCGCCAACCGAGCGAAAGGCGCGCACGGGTGAGTTAACGCCGCCGGGGATGTAACGCTGGGCTTCCTGGAACAGGTTCACGATGGCGAGTCTCCTGAGGTCTCGGGCCGGCGTCGCGCGCCCGGCAAAACCGCTATTTTATCCGGGCGCGCCCGCGCTCGCAGGCTACGGAAATTACTTGGGCCGCCGCGCGCGGGTCCGGGTCGGCGAACAGGTCCCGGATGACGGCTACGGCATGCGCGCCGGCCGCCACCGTGGCGGCGGCATTCTCGCGCGTGATCCCGCCGATGGCGACCAGAGGCACGGGCAAGGTCGCCGCCAGCTCGCGCAGCAGCGACAGCGGTGCCCGCACTGCCGCCGGCTTGGTGGCGGACGGCCAGATGCTGCCGATGCCCACGTAGTCGGCACCTGCGGCGGCAGCCGCGCGCGCGCGGCCCGGGTCGTTGTAGCAGGACACGCCGATGAGCCGGTCCGGGCCGAGCAGGCAGCGGGCCTCCTCGAGGCCAGCGTCCTCCCGGCCCAGGTGAACGCCGTCCGCGCCCAGCTCGGCGGCCAGCGCGACGTCGTCGTTGACAATGCAGAGGGCGCCGCTTTGCCGGCAGGCGGCCAGCACCAGGGCGGCCCGCCGCCGCCGCGTCGCGGCGGCGGCGCTCTTGTCCCGGTACTGCACGACCCGCGCGCCGCCCGCCACGGCTGCCGCCACGTGCTGCCCGAGCTCGGCTTCCGGCAACAGGTCCGGGTCGGTGATGGCGTAGAGCCCGTGGGGCAAGGCGGGGCGCGGCATCAGTCGGGACGGCGCAGCGGCACCAGCTGCCCCTGGCCCGGGCGGAAGGCGTGCTCCAGCCAGCCTTGGACCAGCGCCTGCGCGTTGGCCACTGCCGTGTCCACGGGCTCGCCCAGGGCGATCCGGGCGGCGCAGGCCGATGCCAGGGTGCAGCCTGAACCGTGGAAGCTGCCCTCCAGCCGCGGCCAGCGAAATTCCCGAGGCGCGCCCGGCCCGTAGAGGGTGTTGACGACTTCGGCGCCCTGGTCGGTCTCGTCGCCCCCCTTGGCCAGCACCCAGTCGCAGCCGGCTTTGAGCAGCATGGCAGCCCGCGCCGCCGTGGTCTCGCCGGCCGGCGCCAGGCGACGGATCTCGAGCGCATTCGGCGTCAGCAGGGTCGCCAGGGGGGAAAGCTGCTCGAGCACGACCTCCACCAGCTCTTCCTCCGCGAGGCGGGCGCCGCCTGCCGCCACCAGCACGGGATCCAGCACCACCGGAACGTCGGGGTGACTGGCAAGCAGGTCCGCCACGGCGCGCGCGATCCCGGCTGTCGCCAGCAGCCCGATTTTGACGGCCGCCACAGGCATGTCCGCCAGCACCGCTGCTGCCTGGGCCGTCACCAGTTCCGGCGGTGCCGGCTCGACGGCGCTGGCATTCACCGTGTCCTGTACCGTCAGCGCGGTGACGACGGGCGCGGGGTGCGCGCCGGCGGCGGTCACGGCCTGGATGTCGGCGGCGATGCCGGCGCCCCCGGAGGGATCGTTGCCGGCGATGATGAGCACCGTGGGGGGCGTTGCGGGCATCTGGCTTGGGTCAGGGGGGTTCGCATGCGAGAATTCGCGCCAGATCGAATTATCGCCCCGGCGGAGAGCTGATGAAAGCTTATATGTGCGTGATTTGCGGTTATGTCTACGAGGAGGCAGAGGGCGATCCCGACGGCGGCGTCCCCGCGGGCACCAAGTGGGACGACGTGCCGCTCAGCTGGCGCTGCCCGGATTGCGGCGCCGGCAAGGAAGACTTCGAGATGATCGAGATCTGAGCCTTCCGCATCCGCGCGCTCTAGTGCAGCGGGTCGACGCTCAGCCCGCGTGCGCGCAGCAGCTCCGGCAGCCCGCCGGGCCCCACGAGATGCAGGGCGCCCACCACCACGAGGGCCGTGCCCTCCTGCCGCAGCAAGGCGGCGACCTCCGGGGCCCAGGCCTCGTTGCGGTCCTCGACCAGGCGCGCGCGCAGCGCCGGATACCCCCGGAAATCTTCCTCCAGCGATCGCCCGAGCGCCGCGAGGTCGCTGTCGAGCCAGGCGGCGACGAGCAAGTCCGTTTCTGCGGCGGCCTCGTCCAGCTGCTCCAGTGTCTTGTGCAACAGGTCCCGCTGGGTGCCCGCAGCCAGCGTCTTGAAGATTCCCAGCTGCTGCTCGATCGTTTCCAGCCCGCCCACCGGCAGCCCGTCGCGCAGCGCGCGGTCGCCCAGCTGCTGGTCGAGGCCCAGCGCGGGATCGTAGCCGGCCGCAGCCAGCGCGCCGGTGTAGAGCGTGATGGCGACGAACCATGGCTCGAGGCCCGCCAGCGCCTCCGGCTCGAGACCGGCGCTCCGGGCGTGGGCCTCGAGTTCGCGTAACTCGTCTCCCCCGAGCAGTTCTCGCGTTCGGAGACCGGGATTGTCGATGCCGACCTGCGCCAGCGCAGCGGCAGTCGCCGCGGGCTCCAGGTCTGCCGGGTGCAGCTCCATCACCAGCCGGTCGGCTGCCGCGTAGGATCTCTCCACGAGGGTGGGCAGGGGGAGATGGCTCTGCCGCAGGAGGTGGACCGAGCCGAGCAGGAGCACCTCCCCCGGCGCCTCGGGGGCGGATACGCGCCAGGCGGGGACGGCGGCCAGCGGGGGAGACGCCAGCCCGAGGAGCAGCACCAGCGCCAGGCGCAGGAGCACGGCCATTCAGCGGGCACCCGGGGCGACGGCGCGAGCCAGCCAGGCGATGCGGGCGGAAGACTCGAGGGAGCAGGTCCACTTGTACGCGAGGTCCAGGGTCGCGCCCGCCGCGTAGACGCCGTGCCCCCGCACGACACAGATGCGATGTTCGGCCAGCGCCGCAGCCACGGCTGCCGGCGAGCGGGCCACGTATTCCTCGGGCGGGATGTCCAGCACCGGCACCCGCGGGAAGTAATAGCGGCCCTCGAAGTCGGCCGGCACGAAGTCGCCCCCCTGCAGGGTCATGGCGATGCTGTGGGGGCCGTGGCTGTGCAGCACGGCGTGCGTCGAGGAGCTGGCGGCATAGACCGCGAGGTGCAGCGGCGCATCCAGCGAGGCGCCGGCCGGCGGCGGGGCGCCCAGCGGGCAGCGCAGCAGAGCGGCGGCGGTCAGCGTGTCGCCGCAGCATCCGCTGGGCGTGACCCAGGCCGCGTCTTCCTCGCGCAGCGATGCGTTCCCGCTGTGGGAGTCGTTCAGTCCGTATTGCCGCAGCCAGCGGTAATAGCGCACGAGCTCTGTCCGGGGGTCGCGGCCCTGCCGGGCCTCGCTCAAGAGACCGCCTCGACTGGCATCCGGGCCCAGCCAGCCCGGGTCGCAATGCGGCCGTCCGGCAGCAGGTCCAGCCAGCGGAAGCCCGGGCCGCGCGAGGGGTCGACATCCGAGCTGCTGGCGCCGGGCTTGAACTGGAAGCAGGTGGAGGGCGTTGCCAGCAGGTGGACGCCGCGCCGATGGCGCTCGAAGACCTGGTGGACGTGGCCCCAGACGATGGCGCGGATCCGGCTGTCCCCGTCGGCGATGCGCATGAAGGCGTCCGCATTGTCCAGCCCGACCTTGTCGAGCCAGGAATGCACCGGCACCGGCTGGTGGTGCAGCACGACCAGCAGGTGGGGCTCGCTGGCACGCTCGAGCACCCGCTGGAAACGCTGCAGCTCGTCGGCAGGCAGCCGGCCCCCGCCGCGGTCGCCGTCCCACGTTGCCAGCATGACCAGCCGCCAGCGGCCGAGGCCGTGATCGCCGCAGTAATGGAAGGGCGGCGAGGAGAGCTCGGCCGCCATTGTCGGCGGGTGGTCGTGGTTGCCCGGGATGCAGAAGACAGGGAGCCCGGGTGCCCCCAGAACCCGCCGCAGGTGGCGATAGGATTCCGGCGAGCCGTCCTGAGAGAGATCGCCCGTCGCCAGGATCGCGTCGGGCGGGTCCTGGCCGTCGAGCGCAGCTGCCAGCGCCAGCTCGAGCGAGTCGAGCGTGCGCCAGCCCTTGACCTCGCCGTCGGCGGCGGCGCGCACGTGGCTGTCGGTCAGTTGCAGCAGGCGTAATGGGCGCGCTGCGTCCATCATCCTCCCCCGGTAGAATCCACTCCCCGGACAGTGTAACCAATGACGCAGCCCGAAATTGGGATCCAGTTCATGTCTAACCGGACAATTCCGCTCGACGACCGGCTCTACGACTACTTGCTGCAGGCTTCTTTGCGCGAGCATCCCCTGCTGGCCCGGCTGCGGGCGGAGACAGCCGTGCACCCCCGGGTCAGCATGCAGATCGCCCCGGAGCAGGGCCAGTTCATGGCGTTGCTCGCCCGGCTCATGGGCGCGCGGCGCTGCATCGAGATCGGCGTGTTCACCGGCTACAGCAGCCTCGCGCTGGCGTTGGCGCTGCCGCCTGACGGGCGCATCGTCGCATGCGATATCAGCGAGGAGTACACGGCCGTGGCCCGAAGGTACTGGGGCCAGGCGGGCGTGGCGGGCAAGATCGACCTGCGGCTGGCGCCCGCGCTGGAGACGCTGGACGCGCTGCTGGCGGCGGGCGAGGCTGGGAGCTTCGATTTCGGCTTCATCGACGCGGACAAGGAGGGCTACCCGGACTACTACGAGCGCCTGCTCCGGTTGTTGCGGCCCGGCGGGCTGATCGCCGTGGACAACACGCTGTGGGACGGTGCGGTGGCCGACGCCGCGGACGACTTGCCCGACACCGTCGCCATCCGGGCCTTTAACGAGCGCCTGCACGGCGACGAGCGCATCGATCTCTCGCTGGTGCCGATCGGCGACGGGCTAACGCTCGCGCGCAAGCGCTGAGAACGTCGGGGGCAGGCCGCAGGAGCAGGCCGAC
>JASFEC010000036.1:0-12884 GCA_050125045.1 Gammaproteobacteria bacterium
GGCCACGGCGACATCCCCATGGCCGTGGAGGCCGTCCGCCAGGGGGCCGTCGACTTCCTGCAGAAGCCCTTCGAGGACCAGGAGCTCGTCGACCGCATCAACGACGCGATGAAACAGGCGGCCGAGCAGCGCGAGGGCGAGCTGGAGCGGCTGGAGATTCTTGATCGCATCGACAGCCTGACGGCCCGCGAGAAGCAGGTGATGGAACAGGTCGTGCTCGGCAAGGCCAACAAGGTCATCGCCGGCGACCTTGGCGTCAGCCAGCGGACGGTCGAAATCCATCGGGCCCGAGTGATGGAGAAGATGCAGGCCAACTCCCTGGCGCACCTGGTCAGGATGGTCATGGTGGCCGAATCCCAGGCCCCCGCGAATCCTGCCCCGCCCAAACCTTAGGTAGATGTTCGTATTCCTTTGCCGGAAGCGAGTTTCAATACTCCCATAGCGAGAAAAAGAACATGAGGGAGGACGTCGGCCCCGGGTGGGCCGGCGGTATCGCTAGTCTTGTCCGGTTCGGAAATTCATGGCCCCAGTCTCGGGAAGTAGCGCTGAGGCACAACAGGCGACGATCTGCGTCGTGGCCGGTGACGTCCAGGAGCGGGAGTCACTGTCCCAGCTGTTGAGCCACCTGCAGCATCCGGTCAGCGCCTTCGCATCGGCGGAAGCGCTGCTCGAAGCGCTGGGCGAGACACAGGTCGGCGTGCTGGTTGCCGACCTGGAGCTGCCGGGACAGGACGGCGTGGAACTCCTGCAGGCGCTGCGCGCCCGCGGCTGCGCGGCACCCACTATCATGCTCGCCGGCGAGTCGAACGTCGCCACCGCGGTCAGCGCCATCCGCGCCGGCGCGATCGATTTCATCCAGAAGCCGGTGATCGACCGGATCCTCCTGCGCCGCGTCCGCGACGCCCTGGAGCAGCAGCCCGCCGCCTGAGCGGCCATTCGCAGTTCCGGCGCGGCCCCGCGCGACTTTGTGACGCAGTTCCCCGCGCCCGGCTGCCTGTGCTCCTAATCTGGTCTGCACCTGCCAGTACAACGGGGCCCGCATGCAGTTCGTAATGAGACTCATCATCACCGTGGTGGTGCTTGGCGTCTTGTCGGTCCTCGGGCTGCGTCTATGGTTCGGCAGCGGCGCCAACTACAAGGACCTCACCACGGATCCCGCAATCGGTGAGCCGGGCCTGGAAGTCGTCCTCGAGCACTCGGCACCCATCGGCGGGCTGGCGGTCAGCCCCTCGGGCCGGATTTTCTTCGCGACCCAGACCGACACCACGACGGACGGCGCGCGGGTGTTCGAATGGCTCGACGGGGAGGCCCGGCCCTTCCCGGCTGCCACCATCCAGGCGGCGCTGCTCGAAACCCCGGCCGCGCTGGTGGTGGACCGCCTCGATCGCCTGTGGATCATGGATCCTGCGCGCCACGGCCTGGGCCGGCCGCGCATCGTGGCGATCGACCTGGCCACCGGCCTGGTCACCCACGAACATGTCTTCCCGCGCGACATCGCGCCGCGCGGCTCCTTCCTGCATGACCTCCAGGTCGATCCCACCGGCCGGATCGTCTACATCGCCGACGCCAGCATCTGGCGCAAGCAGCCGGCCATCGTGGTCTACGATTCGCTGACCCGCGAGTCGCGGCGGCGCCTGGCGGGGCATGGGGCGTTGCAGGCTCAGGACTGGCTGATCGAGACCCCGGTGCGGGAGATGCGCTATATCGCCAGCCTCGTTCCCTACAAGCCCGGCCTGCACGGGCTGGCGCTCGACCCGACCGGCCGCTGGCTCTACTTCGGCGCGATGGCCAACGACACCCTGTACCGCGTACCGGCGGCGGCACTGGCGGATCCACGGTCCGACGACAGCGAGCTCGCCGCAGCCGTTGATCCCGCCGGCCTGAAGCCGCTCAGCGACGGGCTGGCCGCCGATCTCGCCGGCAACGTCTACGTGACCGACGTGGAGCACGGCGCCGTGCTGCGCGTCGACCCGGCCGGTCACCTGCGCACGATCGTGCGCTCGCCGCGCATCCGCTGGGCGGAGAGCCTCTCGTTCGGCCCGGGCGGATGGCTCTATGTTTCGGACAGCGCCTTGGCCGAGACCCTGCTGCGGTCGGAGACCACCTTGGCCGACCGGGCCCCGTACCGCGTCTTCCGCTTCCAGCCGGGCGCCCACGGTGTAGCCGGCCGATAAGCCCCGGAAACTAGGGACTTTCCACAAATTGCGCGAAAGTTGATCCGCGTCAACAAACGATCCGGCGCGGCATCCTATAAATAACCCCGGCAGTCGAGACCATAGGGAAGTGGCACCGGCCGGCACGCCATGGAGGCATCGCCGGCCGGTTCTAACCCGAGGGTCTGGGCTCCCGACACTCTCCTCTTGGTTTAGGCCCTCGCGACGCAAGCCCGGGGGCCTTTTCTTTTCAGGGCGCCGCAGTCCGGACCGGATAGACCGGGCGCTCGCCGGGGGCCTCGTACAGCGGCAGCATCTGCGGCACCAGCGCCGCGAGCGTCTGCTGACGGTTGCCCGGCGAGGGATGTGTGCTCAGGAATTGCGGCGGCCCGTCGCCGCTGACTTCCGCCATCTTGCGCCAGAGGGTCACGGCCGCCTCGGGGTGATACCCCGCCCGCGCCGCCAGCTCGATGCCGATGCGGTCCGACTCGGACTCCGCCGTGCGGCTGAACGGGAGGTTGACGGCCAGCGCCGCAGCCAGCGCGGCGCCGGCCATGGCACGCGTGTCCTCGGTAGAAATGCCGACAGCCAGCACGCCGATCTGGCTCGCCATGGCCACGGACATCTTCTCGGCGGTGTGGTTGGCGAGGGCATGCGCGATCTCGTGGCCCATGACCTGGGCGATTTCGTCGTCAGTCGCCTCGAGCTGCTCGATCAGCCCCGTATAGATCGCCATCCGGCCGCCGGCCATCGCCCAGGCATTGACGGTCTCGGGGTCGTCGATCACCGCCACGGTCCATTCCCAGTTCGCGGTCTTGGGAAACGTCTGCACCGCCTGGGCCACGAGCCGCCCCGTGATGTGCTGCACGCGTCCGATCAGCGCCTGATCCTTGCTCAGCAGGCCCTTCTCTTCGAAGTCGGCCATTTGTTGCAGATAGGCGGTGCGCGACGCCGCGATCGCCTCGTCGGGAGACACCAGCATCAGCTGCCGGCGTCCGGTCGGGCTGGTGGCGCAGGCGACCAGCACCAGAGTCAGCAAGGCGGTAAGAACAGCTTTTTTCATGGCCGGCAACCTCATGGCAACTTTGCCTCGGGTCCGATGCGGACGCGAGCGAACCGGAGGCTATTCTAATCGAGTATCCGCCCGCGCCACGCCAGCGGCAGGGAAGTTGGTGTCGCGCCGGCCCACCGCTAGAGTGGGAGCCTGGATTTTTCTTTCAGGATCCGGCATGCCGCGCGCAGACAGGAAGACGATCATCATCGGCGGCGGCCACAACGGCCTTGTCTGCGCAGCCTACCTCGCCGGAGCCGGGCAGCAAGTGACGGTACTCGAGGCCAGGGGCGTGGTCGGCGGCGCGGCGGTGACCGAGGAATTCCATCCGGGCTTCCGCAATTCCAGCTGCAGCTACACCGTCAGCCTGCTGGACCCCGCCGTGATCTCCGAGCTGCGCCTGGCACAGCATGGGCTCCGGATCGTAGAGCGACCCATGGCCAATTTCCTGCCGCTGCCTGACGGCGGCGCCTTCCGCTTCGGCGGCGCGTGGACCCTGCCGGAAGTGGCGCGGCTCTCGCGCCGGGACGCCGAGCGCCTGCCGGCATGGAACGCCATGCTGGAGGGCGTCGTGTCGGTGCTGCGCGGGCTGGCCAGGGAGATCCCGCCGAACGTATCCGATCGCTTCGTGCTGGCGGACTGGCTGGCGTCGTGGTCGGTAGCGCGCAAGCTCAGGGGGCTCGACATGCGCGGCCGGCGCGACCTGCTCGAACTCTTCACGCGCAGCGCCGGCGACCTGCTGGACCACTGGTTCGAGGCGGAGCCGCTCAAGGCCGTGCTCGGCTGGGACTCGATCGTCGGCAACTTCGCCAGTCCCTACGCGCCGGGCAGCGCCTACGTCCTCCTGCACCATGTGTTCGGGCAGGTGAACGGCAAGAGCGGCGCCTGGGGACATGCGATCGGCGGCATGGGCGCCGTCAGCGAGGCCATCGCAACCGAGGCCCGGGCGCGCGGCGTCGCAATCAGGACGGACGCACGGGTGGCTCGCGTCCTGGTGCGCGAGGGCCGGGTGACCGGGGTCGCGCTGGAGGACGGCGCCGAGCTGGCGGCGGACCGCGTGGTGGCCGGCGTCAATCCGAAATTGCTCTACACGCGGCTGTTCGATCCGTCCGACCTCGATTCCGAGCTGCTGGAGCGCTTCGGCCGCTACCGCTGCGGCTCCGGCACGTTCCGCATCAACGTGGCGCTGGCCGAGCTGCCCGACTTCCGGGCCGCGCCGGGGACGCACCTGCAGCCGCATCATGGCAGCGGCATCCTCGTCGGCCCCTCGCTGGACTACTTCGAGCGGGCGTATTTCGACGCCCGCTCGAGGGCACACAACCCCGGCTGGGCGCGCGAGCCGGTGGTGGAACTGGTGATCTCCTCGACCCTCGACGACTCCCTGGCACCCCCGGGGCGGCACGTAGCCAGCCTGTTCTGCCAGTACGTCAACCCGGAGCCTGTCGGCGGCTGGGATGCTCATCGCGAGACCTTCGCCGACCTGGCCATCGCGACGGTGAACCGCCATGCACCCAACTTCGCCGCGGGCGTGCTGGGACGACACATTCTCTCGCCGCTGGACCTCGAACGTGAGTACGGGCTCCTGGGCGGCGACATTTTCCACGGGGCGCTCGGACTGGACCAGTTGTTCAGCGCCCGCCCCCTCCTGGGACAGGCCGCTTACCGCGGCGCGCTGCCCGGGTTGTACCTCTGCGGTTCCGGCACGCATCCCGGGGGCGGCGTGACCGGCCTGCCGGGCCGGAACGCCGCGCGCGCCATCCTGCGCGACTGACGCGCCACTATGTCGCGCTGCCATATTAGGATAAGTTAAAGTTCATTCCAGTGTTCCGTCCTGCGAGTCGCCGCCAGGTGTTCGACCTGTTCCGCCACAACCACAAGAAGATCCAGCCGGGCGTGGCGCTCCTGCTCGCAGCTCTGTGCTTGCGCGCTTTGGTGCCGGAGGGTTTCATGCCGGCCAATGGCACGCTGGTGGAGCTGTGCACCGAGCACGGCTTGCAGCAGCTGCTGGTAGATACCCAGACCGGCGAGATTCTCGGCGAGCAGGAAGATGCCGCGGCGACCACCTGTCCCTGGTCCCTCCTGCTGACCACGCTCGCGCTCCCGGTGCTGCCAGCAACCACGCAAGTGCTGGCTGCGGGCCCTGTAATTCCGCCCTGGGCGGCGCTGCCGCCGCCCGCCATGCGCCGCGTGCCCCTCCCGCCGGCGCGCGCCCCGCCTCGCCTGGTCTGAGCTGAAGCCTGGGGCTGCCCGGTGCGCCTGGCGCATCGGCTCGGCCGGCCGGCCCATCGAGCAGCTCCGAGCCTGCTCCCCGCTCTCCGTATCGCGAGGCCCGTACATGAACCGTCTCTCCATTCCGGCCGGCCTGTGGCTGCTGGCCCTTTCCCTGCCGCTTGCGGCCGATGCTTCGTCGGTCCCGACCGCTGCTGACGGCAAGAGCCCCGATCCCGCCGCGGAGACCGCGGCCAAGGAGCTCGCCCGGCTGACCGTGGAGGGCCAGACACTGGAGGATCGCGCGCCCGGCGTGGTCGGGGTCGATCCCATGACCCTTCGCCTGCTGCGCCCGGCGACCAGCGACGCCGCCAGCCTGTTGCGCGAGGTACCGGGCGTGAGCCTCAACGCGGCTGGCGGGGTGTCCAGCCTTCCCTCTGTGCACGGCCTGGCCGACGACCGCCTGAGGATCAAGGTCGATGGGATGGACCTGATCGCTTCCTGCCCCAATCACATGAACCCGCCGCTGTCCTATGTAGCCCCGAGCAATGTGGGCAAGGTGCGGGTGTTTGCGGGAATCTCGCCGGTGAGCGTCGGCGGCGACAGCATCGGCGGCACGATCGCGGTGGAGACCCTGCCGCCGGAGTTCGCTTCGGCCGAGCAGGAACGCCTCGGCAAGGGCGAGGTCGGCACCTTCTACCGGAGCAATAACAGCGCCGTCGGCGGCAACGCCTCGGCCGCGTACGCCACCGAGACGGCAAGCATCCGGTATGACGGGAGCTGGAGCCAGGCAGACAACTACACGGCCGGCGGCGACTTCAAGACCGAAGCGGCCACCGGCCGCCCCGGACGCACACTGCCTCTGGACGAAGTCGGGTCCTCGGCCTACGAGACCCAGAACCATGCGCTGGCGATGGCATTCAAGAGGGGCGCCGACCAGCTCCAGATCGAGCTGGGTTACCAGAACATGCCTGAGCAGCTCTATCCCAATCAGCGCATGGACCTGCTCGAGAACGAGCAGAAGCGCATCAACCTCAAGTGGAACGGCGCCTTCGGGTGGGGCGGCCTGGAGGCGCAGGTCTACCACGAGCAGGTCGATCACTTCATGGACTTCGGCCCTGACCGCCGCTTCTGGTACGGCCCGCTTTCGCAACCGCCCGCGGCTCCCGAAGTTGGCACCCCGTGCTCCCCGATCGGCTTCATGTCCTGCGCCGCCGGCATGCCGATGTACAGCGAGGGCGACACCACGGGGGCTTCTCTCAACGCCGAGCTCAACCTGTCTCCCGCGGACCTGGTGCGGGTCGGCGCAAAATACCAGCGTTATCGCCTGGACGATTACTGGACCGCGTCCGGGGGCGGCATGTGGCCGGGCACCTTTCTGAACGTCAATAACGGCCAGCGTGACCGCATGGCGCTGTTCGCCGAGCGCGAGACGCAGCTCGACGCGCGCTGGCTGGCCCTGGTGGGCCTGCGCTACGAGCGGGTGGAGACCGACGCCGACGAGGTGGAGGGCTACAAGACGACTGCCCCGGCGCCCGGCAACCAGATCCTCGAGGCCGCCGCCTTCAACGCGCTCGATCGCGACCGGACCGACCACAACGTCGATCTCACCGCGCTGGCGCGCTATCGGGCGAGTGCGATGCTGGACATCGAGTTCGGCGCTGCCCGGAAGGTGCGATCCCCCAATCTCTACGAGCGCTACACGTGGTCGAGCTGGCCGATGGCCGCGATCATGAACAACCTGGTCGGCGACGGTAACGGCTATGTCGGCGACGTCGACCTGGATCCCGAGACGGCCTACAAGCTGTCGGCAAGCATTGACTGGCATGCCCCCGATCGACGCTGGGAGGTCGTGGCAACACCGTATTTCACCCAGGTGGAAGACTACATCGACGCCGTCGCCCTCGATCCGGCGACCTTCCTGCCCGCGCAGTTCAATGTGCTGCGCTACGCCAACCAGTCGGCCCGCCTGTTCGGGCTCGACCTGTCCGGCAAGACGCTGCTGACGCGGAACGCCTGGGGCGAATGGAGCCTGAAGGGGGTGGTCAGCTACACCGACGGCGAGAACCGCGACACCGGCGACGAGCTCTACAACATCATGCCGCTGAACGGCAGGTTCACGCTGACCCACGAGCACAAGGGCTGGGATAACGCGCTGGAATGGGTGGTGGTGGACAGCAAGGACAACGGCTCCGAGGTGCGGAACGAGATCCGGACGCCGGGTTACGCGCTCGTGAACCTGCGCGCCAGCCATTCCTGGCAGCGCGTGCGCCTCGACTTCGGCGTCGAGAACCTCTTCGACAAGCTCTACTACCTCCCGACCGGCGGTGCCTATCTTGGGCAGGGCACCACGATGCAGATCAACGCGATCCCGTGGGGAACTGCAGTGCCGGGGATGGGGCGCTCGGTCTACGCCGGCGTGACGGTCACCTTCTGAGGCTCTGGGCGGGGGCGACCCGGCAGCCCTGCGTGAAGCCACGATAAAGGGCGGCCGGACGGCAAGTTAGACTTGCCGTCCGGCACGTTCCGCCAGGAGAGGCGATGAATTCGGCACAACGAGAACTGTTCGAGGGGCTGGGGCTGGCGGTCCTCGCCTGGATCGTCACCGGCGGCTTGCTCTACGGCGCCTTCGTGGCCTTCGGCAAGGCCGACTGGGTGCGGCTCGCACCCTTCGGCGCGCTGGGTCTCGTCGGGCTCTACTGGAGCATCCGCTTCACGCGCGCGCAGTTCGCCGCCTACGAGGCCGAGAAATCGGGCGAGCGACGGGGTCAGTGAGCGCAACCCGGAAGCTGCGGATCAGGAACGGTGCCGGCAGCCGGAGGACGCCGGCGGTAGTCTCCGGCTAGCCACGGATCAGTGGTGACAGTGGCAGTCTGCCCCGGCAGCCGCCTCGGGCAGTTCGCCCGCCAGCCACAACCGCACGGCCCGTTCGGGGTCCTTCTCGTCGGTCACCACCGTGCGAATCCCATTGCGCGCCAGCCGGGCGCTCAGGCCGTTCCCCATGCCACCCACGATCAGCACGTCCACGTCCGCGAGCGGGGCTGGAATCTCGGGCGCCAGGTCGTGGAAGCACTGCTCCCGGGGCAGTTCCAGCAGCTCACGCGGACGCAGCTCGGCGTCGGTGCTCTCGAAAAGCCAAAAGCGGCGGCAGCGGCCGGCATGGCCGGTCACCTCGCGGCGGTTCTGGCTGGCGACGGCGATCTTCATGATTCGAGTCTCTCTGACGAACCTGGCCGGCATTATTGGGGCTCCCCGATCCCCGCCGGTATAGGGGATTCCCGCTGTAAGGCAGCGGTCGGGCGAGACCCGGCCACGTGAACTACCTATAGCAATTGGAGTAAACTTGTTCTATACGCGTTGCATGTCACTTGAGCTGAAACGACGCTGCGAGTGGTTTTTACGTGGATATCCACAGGGACTGACCGAGGAATAGAAAATGAAAAAGACCGCACTGAGCCTGGCCGTTGCCGCCGCGCTCTGCACTGCCATCCCAGCGAGCGCGCTGGCTGAACAAGGCGACTGGCTTTGGCGGGCTGGCGTCAGCAGCGTTCAGCCGAAAGACGACAACCTGAAACTGGACGCCGAGACAGTGGTCCAGGTCGACGACGACGACCGCTTCGCTTTCGACATCACTTACATGTTCCGTGACCACTGGGGCGTCGAGTTGCTGGCAGCCGACCCGTTTGATCACGGTATCCGCATCAACGGCGAGGGTTTCGGCTCGGTCGAGCATCTGCCGCCGACGCTGAGCCTGCAGTACCACTTCCTGCCCGATTCGCGGATTCGTCCGTACATCGGCGCCGGCGTGAACTACACGATCTTTTCGAACGAGCAGCCCTCAGGGCTCAAGCTGCGCGGCTCCTTCGGGCCCGCTGTGGGGGCCGGCGTGGACGTCGACGTGTGGAAGAACGTCTTCGTCAACGCGGCCGTCCGCTGGATCGACATCGATTCCGACGCCTCCCTGAACGGCGCCGATATCGGCACGGTCGAGATCGACCCCATCGTCTACAGCCTCAATCTCGGCTATCGCTTCGGCAGGCCGGCGCCCGTTGCGGCCGCGGCCGTGGCCGCGGCACCTGCGGCTGAGCCGCCCCCGCCGCCGCCTCCTCCGCCGCCGCCTCCCCCGCCGCCTGCTGACACGGACGGTGACGGCGTGCCGGATAGCGCGGACCTCTGCCCGACCACGCCTGCCGGCGTGACCGTGGACCGGAACGGCTGCAGCTGCGAGTTCACCATGAACCTGACATTCGGCTTCGATTCGGCCGAGCTGTCGGCCGCGGACAAGGCCATGCTCGACGAGGTCATTCCGACCCTGCGCCGGCTGACCTACGTGCGTGCGGTGCTGGAGGGTTATACCGACAGCCGCGGGGCCGAGGCCTACAACCAGCAGCTGTCCGAGCGCCGGGCCATGGCGGTGAAGGAATACCTGATCGCCGCTGGCGTTCCGGCTGAGGAATTCACGGCGATCGGCTACGGCGAAGCCAACCCGGTGGGTGACAACGACACCGCGGAAGGTCGCGCTCTCAACCGGCGGGTTGTCCTGAAGCGGACTGACTGCAACTAAGGTCCCTCCGGGCCGAAACACGGACCCCGGTCGCCGCAAGGCGGCCGGGGTTCTCTTTGCCTCCCGGTTCTGACGGCCTCCTTCGCCCGCCTGTCACCCCGCGGTAACACCATCGTCACTTTCGCGCGCCACTCTCCCGAGATTATTGACAATAATCGCAGGAGTCCCCCATGCGCTTGATGAAGAAGGCGACGCTCGTCGCCGCGGTGATGATCCTAGGCACCAGCCTCGCGGGCTGCGAGGGAGACGACGGCAGGGATGGCGCTCCAGGCGCTGACGGTGCACCCGGTGCTGACGGCGCCCCTGGGGCAACTGGTCCAGCCGGTCCCGCGGGTCCCGCGGGTCCTGCCGGAGCGCCCGGGCCGGCCGGACCGCAGGGCCCCTCAGGCACGACCGAGGTGCTGCTCGACCTGAGCCTCATCGGCCGCTACTCCTCCGGCCTCTTCGACGAGAGCGCGGCCGAGATCGTGGCTTACGACCCGGCGAACGCGCGGTTGTTCGTGATCAACGCGGCAGCCGTGACCGTCGACGTCCTCAACCTGGCTGACCCCACGAATCCCGTCCTGCTGGACACCATCGACGCCAGCGCGGAAGGCGGCGGCGCCAACAGCGTGGCCGTCTCCGGCGGTGTCGCCGCGGTGGCCGTCGAGGCCGCGGTGAAGACCGACCCGGGCAAGGTCGTGTTCTACGACACGCTGACCTTGGCGAAGATCAGCGAAGTGCCGGTCGGCGCTCTGCCCGACATGCTCACCTTCACGCCCGACGGCAGCGCCGTGCTGGTTGCGAACGAGGGCGAGCCCAACGAAGGCTACACGATCGATCCTGAGGGCTCGGTCAGCGTGATCGACCTCTCTGCCGGCGTCGCGAACCCGACGGTCGCCACCGCCACCTTCACCGCGTTCAATGCCCAGATCGACGACCTCCGAGCCGCCGGGGTGCGCATCTACGGGCCGGGCGCCACGGTCGCCCAGGACCTGGAGCCCGAATACATTGCGATCTCCCCGACGGGCGACATCGCCTGGGTGGCGCTGCAGGAAGCGAACGCGGTCGCCGCGCTCGATTTCTCGGACCTGGCCGCCCCGGCGTTCGCGGCGGTTCTGCCGCTCGGCTTCAAGGATCACATGGTGCTCGGCAACGAGCTCGACCCCAGCGACCGTGACCCGGACGGCGACCCGCAGATCCGGATCCGCAACTGGCCGGTCTACGGCATGTACCAGCCCGACGCCATTGCCGCCTACGAGTTCAACGGCCGGACGTACTACGTCACGGCCAACGAGGGCGACGATCGCGACGACTTCATTCCCGGCGAGGAAACGGCTCGCATCAAGGACCTCGTGCTCGACCCGACGGCCTTCCCGGATGCCGCCGAGCTGCAGGCCGATTCCGCGCTTGGGCGCCTCGCTGTCACCACTGTCGACGGTGACATCGACGACGACGGCGACTTCGACCAACTCTATTCCCTCGGCGGCCGCTCCTTCTCGATTTGGGCCGATGACGGCACGCAGCTCTACGACAGCGGCGCCGAGTTCGAGCGCATCACGGCCCAGCGCTACCCGCTGAACTTCAACGCCAACAACGATGAGAACGACCCCGAGGGCCGCAGCGACAACAAGGGCCCGGAGCCGGAAGGCGTGGTGCTGGGCCAGATCTCGGGCCGTACCTTCGCCTTCATCGGGCTTGAGCGCATCGGCGGAATCATGGTCTACGACGTGACCAACCCGCAGAACCCGAAGTTCGTCCAGTACATCAACTCGCGGGACTTCAGCAAGGACCCGGCGACCGAGCTGCCGCTCGTGGGCGATCTCGGACCCGAGGGCCTCGCGTTCTTGCCGGCCGCGGACAGCCCGAACGGCTCGCCGCTGCTCGTGGTCGGCAACGAGGTCAGCGGCACGACGGCGATCTACCAGATCGACGTGATCGAACTCCCCTGATCGGTTCCAGCCGGTCTCTCGGGGCGCCCCGGCGACGGGGCGCCCTTCTTCTTGCGGATTACCCTGATCCGTCACAGGGCAGGGTCTTGGGTACAATGGGGGTTCGACTGTCCCGATCACCGGCCCGGGACCCCAGAGCCGGGGCCGCGCCACATGGAGATACCATTGTGTTGAATCGAATTGCTTCCCTCCTTGCTCTCGGCAGCCTGCTTGCCCTCGCCGGCTGCGGCCAGGAGGCGAGCGCGCCCGCGCCCGCCGCTCCCGAGGGGTCAGCCGCGCCGATGTCCGCCGAGCAACCCCACCCCATGCCCACCGCGGAAGTCGCGGACGTGGATCTGTCGGGGATCGAGAAGGCCGAGGACGGAATCACCATCGCCGAGCTCCATGCCGCCAAGAACGAGCTGGCCGGCCAGTCCGTCACGATCCGCGGCAAGGTCGTGAAAGTGAACCCCGAGATCATGGGCCGCAACTGGCTGCATGTCCGCGACGGCACCGGGGCCGACGGGGCCAATCACCTGACGATCACTACCAACCAGCTGCCGAACGTGGGCGACACCGTGCTGCTCACGGGCATGGTCGAGGTCGACAAGGACTTCGGCATGGGCTACGAGTACGACGTCATCATCGAGCAGCCCGAGCTGACCATCGAGGGCTACGGGGACGAGTAAGCCTTTCCGGAACCCCGCAGAAAAGACGAAGCCCCCGCACCGCGGGGGCTTTTTTTTGGCCGCGGTCCCACCGGGCTGGTGAAGCCGGCCGCGGAATTAGTTGAAGCATGAACTTTAATAGTTTATGCTTCAACTAATTCCAACAGGCTCAGGAGCGCCGGGCGCCATGCGGAACGAGAATCGATCGAGACTCCAGGCCTCATCGTGGTTCGCCGTGGTCCGCGCCTACCAGGAGTGCAACCGGCGTTACTCGCAGGTGCTCGCCGCCTTCGACCTGACCGTGCCGCAGTTCGACGTCATGATGGCGAT
>JASFEC010000037.1:0-12848 GCA_050125045.1 Gammaproteobacteria bacterium
GCCGCGGTCCACCGGGTGCACGACCTGGCTCACCAGCTCGGCCGGCGTGTTCCTGCGCGCCACCTCGACCTGCACCGGGTCCGACAGCAGCCCGCGCGCGAGCGCGCGGATCTCGTCCGAGAAGGTGGCCGAGAACAGCAGGTTCTGGCGCTGCTGCGGCAGCAGCGCGATCACCCGGCGGATGTCGCGGATGAAGCCCATGTCGAGCATGCGATCGGCCTCGTCCAGCACCAGCGTGTCGACGGCAGACAGGTCCACCGTCCGCTGCTGCGCGTGGTCGAGCAACCGTCCGGGCGTCGCCACCAGGATGTCCACGCCCCGCCGCAGCGTGTCGATCTGCGGGTTGATGCTGACGCCGCCGAAAATCACTGCCGCCTTGATCTGCGGCAGGTAGCGGCCGTAGGTCGCGATGTTGCCGGCCACCTGGGCGGCCAGCTCGCGCGTGGGCACCAGCACGAGAGCGCGAACCCGGCGCCGGCCCGGGACCGGCTGCGCGGCAAGCCGCTGCAACATCGGCAGGGTGAAGGCCGCGGTCTTGCCCGTGCCCGTCTGGGCGCCGGCCAGCATGTCGCGGCCCGCGAGGATATCGGGGACGGCCTGCTGCTGAATGGGCGTCGGGGAGGTATAGCCTTCGTCGCGGACTGCGCGAAGGAGCTCGGCCTGCAGGCCGAGAGAATCAAATGACATGTGAGCGGTGATCTCCTGATCGTAAATTCAGCCCGACGGAAGCTAGGCTCCGCCCGGTCCAGGCTCGATGTTCTAAGTTACTCGAGGCTGACCAGTGGGGCTGCCGCAAGGGCCGGATGCAGACCGGTGTGCATCAGGAGTGCGCGCACTATAGCACAATGCCCGACAAAACAATGATTTATTTTGGCGGTCTCGCCGGGCGGCCCGGCGGCTCAGTCGGTGAGCGCCACGATGCACTCGATCTCGACCCGCGCGTCCAGCGCCAGCCCGGCTACGCCGAGCGCACTCCTTGCCGGGCGGTTGACGGGAAAGAACTCCTTGTACACCTCGTTCATCGCCGCCCACTCGGCCATGTCAGCCAGGAACACCGTGCACTTCACGACCCGGTCCATGGACCCGCCGTGCCGCAGCACGGCCGCCTTGATGTTCTCGAGCGTCTGCCGCGTCTCGGGCTGGATGCCGCCCGGCGCCAGCTCGGCCGTGCCCGGCTTGTTGCCGAGCATGCCAGAGAGGAACAGCAGGTCGCCCGCACGCACCGCCTCCGAGAAGGGCCAGCTACGGTCCGTGTCTGCCGCCATCGGGTAGAACCGCACCTCGTCGGCCGAGGCCGTGGCGGCGAGCAGCAGGGCCGCCAGGAAGATCGTGATCCGTGTTCTCATCTCTGCTCTCCTTCAGATCTCGCCGCGGCGGGCGAACTCGCCGATATGCTGCGCGGCCCGGAAGGCCAGGGCCATGATGGTCATGGTGGGCTGCCCCCGGCCCGAGGTCACCATGCTCGAGCCGTCGCAGATGAACAGGTTCGGCACCTCGTGGCTGCGATGGTAGCGATCGACGACGGAGCGCTGCGGATCGTCGCCCATGCGACAGGTGCCGAGCAGGTGGGCCCCGATCGTCTCGGGCCCCACCGGATTGCGCCAGGTCTTGTGGGCGCCCGCCGCCTCCGCAATGCGCTCCGCCCAGTCCTGCAGGAAGGTCGCCATGGCCAGGTCATCCGGGTGATCGTGGTAAGTGACCCGCATCGCGGGACGGCCGTAACGGTCGGTCAGCTTCGGGTCCAGCGTGATGTTATTCCGATCCATGGCCAGCGACGTGGTGCTCGCCGCCAGCATCATGCTGTGGGTGAAGCCGAAGGCCAGGTCGCGCTTGAAGCCCGCGCCCCAGCGCGGGGTATCCGGTGGCAGGCCGGTGAGCGCGTAGAGGATGGGTGAGGCGCTCAGGAACGGCCGCGCGTCGATGGCGCCGCCGCCATAGAAACCGCGCTTCGGGTCCGCCTCGTAGAAGTCGTGCACGATCCGGCTGCACTGCACGCTCTTGTAGTCGTTGAGCGGCTGGTCGAACCAGGCATAGGTCGAGGAGTGGGCGTTGAACATCAGGTTGCGGCCCACCAGGCCACTGCCGTTCGCGAGGCCGTCGGGGAACCGCTCCGAAGCCGACATCAGCAACAGGCGCGGCGTCTCGGCGCCATTGGCGGCAACGATCACGGCTTTCGTGCGCTGGGCCTGCTCGCGGTCCGACGCATCGTAGTACAGCACCTCGCTGGCGCGGCCCCGGGCATCCGTCTCGATCCGGTGGACGGTGCTCTGCGGGCGGATCTCGCAGCGCCCGGTCGCCTCGGCCTGGGGGATCATAGTCACCAGGGTCGAGGACTTGGCGCCCATCTCGCAGCCGAAGCCCATGCAGAAGCCACAGTGGACGCACGCCGCGCGGTTGTTGAACGGCTGCGACAGGATCGCTACCGGCGCCACCTGGGGATGCAGGCCGAGCTCCCGCGCGCCCCGCTCGAGCAACACGCCGGAGGACTTCACCGGCATGGGCGGCAGGGGGTAGGGCCGCGAACGCGGCGGGTCGAAAGGCCCGGGCGCTCCCGACACGCCGATCTCCCAGTCGACCCGCGTGTAGTAGGGTTCCAGCTCCTCGTAATCCAGCGGCCAGTCGGCGAGATCGGCGTTACCCACCGGCCCGAGCAGGCTGCGCTCCTTGAAGTCCGAGGGCCGGAGCCGCCAGAAGTTGGCGGAGAAATGGACGCTGCTGCCGCCGACCATGCGTGCGTAGTACGCCGGGGGGATTTCCGGCACCCCGGCCGTCTCGCTGGCATCGTGGCGGAAGGTTTGGGGATCCCCGCCCCGCTGGCCGCCGAGGTATTCGTCGTTGATGGCGATGGCAAGCTCGTCGTGGGTGAACTCGTGGGTGCGCCGATAGCGTCCCTGCTCCAGCACCACGACCGAGAAACCGGCCACCGAGAGCTCGCGCGCAAGGATGCCGCCGGCGGAGCCGGAGCCGATGATCACGAAGTCGACCGCCTCGCGCAGCGGGAACCGAGGTTGTTCAGCCATGGTCGTGACCCCCCGGGCCACCCGGCTCGGGCGGCTCCTGCTCCATCAGCTCGGCGTCGTAGTGGCCGAAAGGCGGCAACCACGCGTGGCGGTGCTCGAAACCGATCAGCTGCCAGCCCAGGTAGCCGCGGTTGCCGCCATAGGACGGCAGGGCGAGAGCGCCCGCGACCGTGAGGAAATGCACCAGGCCGAAGAAGGGTGTGTCCTCGATCCGGCGGAGCAGCTCGTCCTGTGCCTCCGGCGCAAGTTCCGCGAAAGCACTGCCGTGGGCTTTCGCGGCCAGCGCGTCGAGCGATGCCGTCCCGTCCCGAAGGCTGCCCGCCTCGCCCGCCATGAAGCCGCCTAGCGCCTGATCGACGAAAAAAACGACGCCCATCTCCCGCGCGCCCGGCGTGTCGTCGGTGGGGATGATGCGAGCGGCCATGGCCTCGATGCCGGCGGCTTCCTCCGCCGTCAGATGCTCGAAAGGCCGGCCGGCGTCGCGGGCCGCGACCGCCGCCTGCGCCGCGGCCATGACGGCAGGCGCCTGCAGCGCGAGCCAGGCGCTGCCCGCAGCGCTGCCAGAGGCTTGCAGGAAGGCGCGGCGGGTCATGCCTCCCGTCCCGGATCGCCGTGGTCGTGGTGACATGACCGTTGTCTCCTGAGACTGGGCCGCGCCCGGTGGGCCGAACATACACGCTCCGCGATGCGGACGCGAATCGATCGCAACGCAGCAGGAACACGGGCGCTGCTATAGTCCTGCTCCCTTCATCCATCGCCCGGCACCGATGCACGACCGCCACGACGACACCCTCGCCTACCAGGACCTGCAGCCGGACGACATCCTGGCCGCGGTAGAAACGCTCGGGGTCCGCTGCGACGGCCGGCTGCTGCCGCTCAACAGTTACGAGAACCGGGTCTACCAGGTCGGGCTCGAAGATGGCGGCCCGGTCGTGGCGAAGTTCTATCGACCCGGGCGCTGGAGCGATGCCGCCATCCAGGAAGAACACGATTTCGCCGCCGAGTTGGCCGAGCGGGATGTGCCGGTGGTGGCGCCGCTGCGCCGGGACGGCCGCAGCCTCCATCGGCACGCTGCCTTCCGCTTCAGTGTCTCGCCGCGCGTGGCAGGGCGTGAGCCCGAGCTCGACGATTACGGCCTGCTGCGCCAGGTCGGGAGGCTGCTGGGACGCCTGCACCTGTGCGGGGAGACCAGGCGCTTCGGCGAGCGCTCGCACCTGACGCCGGACCGGCTCGGCGCCGAGTCCTGCGAATTCCTGCTGCGCCAGGGCTTTCTCCCGGATCCGCTCCGGCCGGCCTACGAGAGCCTTTGCCGGGACCTGCTCGAGGCTATCGGACACGCCTGGAGCGCCGTCGACGCCACGGGCATTCGCCTGCACGGCGATTTCCACCCGGGCAACGTCCTGGTCCACGCCGGCCAGGTGCGCATCGTGGACCTGGACGACTGCTGCACCGGCCCGGCAGTCCAGGATCTCTGGATGTTCCTGTCGGGCGACCGGGCGGAGCAGGAATCGCAGCTGGCGGAGTTGCTCGCCGGCTACCTCGAGTTCCGCCGTTTCGACCTGGCGGAACTGAGGCTGGTAGAGCCGCTGCGCAGCCTCCGGATCATGCACTACGCCGCCTGGATCGCGCGGCGCTGGGAAGACCCGGCCTTCCGGATCGCGTTTCCCTGGTTCGGCGCCCCGCGCTACTGGGACGAGCACGTCCTGTCCCTGCGCGAACAGCTGGCGCTGGTGGAGGAACCGCCGCTCGAGTGGCTGCCCCCCGATCCTGCGGACAACGCCTATTGATCGCCGCCGGCTTATAGATGCATATTCAGCGCATGAATAAGGAGATGCCCGGAGATTCGGCGGCGCGCGCGCTCGCACCGCTGCCCGGGCGGCTGAGGCGGGAGTTCATCACCATGGCGCACATGGTGGGAATCTGGTGCCGCGACCACCATGGCGGCGACATCCGGCATCACGGCCTCTGCACGGAGTGCTCGGACTTCCTCGAGTACGCCCACCGGCGCCTCGAAAAATGTCCCTACGGCGAGAACAAGCCGACCTGCGCCAAGTGCCCGATCCATTGTTACAAGCGGGCCCGGCGCGAGCTCGCACGGGATATCATGCGTTACGCCGGCCCGCGCATGACCCTGCGCCATCCCTGGCTGGCGCTCATGCACCTGGTCGACAAGCTGCGGAACGTCGAGCATCCGATGGCGCAGAGACGGCGAAATACCGATCGGGGCGGCTAGGCCGGGCGCCGCCCCGCTTCGCGCTGTTGCCCTATCTCTCACGAGTGATAGCATCTCCCGGTCTCGACTCAGCAGGGTTTGATCGATGTCCGGAGACGCCGTTTCCCGCCGTGGATTTCTCAAGCTGTGCGCCGGCACCGGCGCACTCGTGGCCGGCAGCCCTTCGTTGCTGGCCAATACGCCCCCCGTACGCAGTCACGACACGCCCGCGCGCCTCGTGGACAGCAGCGGGCGGCCGCTACGGCTCGATGAGTTGGCGGTCGGCGAGAATTACGTCTTCCACTACCCCTACATCACCACCCCCTGCTTCCTGCTGAACCTCGGCAAGCCCGCCCTCCCGCGCGACGGGCTGGAGATGGACGACGGGCGGAAGTACAGCTGGCGCGGCGGCATCGGGCCGGAACGCTCCATTGTCGCCTTCTCCGCCATCTGCGCGCACCGGATGAGCTATCCGACGCCGTCGGTGAGCTTCATCAACTACCGCCACGAGCGAACGGCGTACACCAACGAGGAATACAAGCTGGCCCATCGCGAGCAGGTGATCTACTGCTGCTCCGAAGGCAGCGTCTACGACCCGGCCGACGGCTGCCGGGTCCTGGGCGGGCCGGCGCCCCAGCCGCTGGCCGCGGTGGATCTCGGGCTCGACGAGGACACCGGGGAGATCCGGGCGCTAGGGATCTACGGCGGGGACATGTTCGAGCGCTTCTTCGAGAAGTTCGGCTTCCAGCTGTCCCTGCAGCGCCAGATCAGCGACATCCGGGCGCCAGTCGGGCCGGACACCGAGGTCGTCACGCTCGGCGACTACAGCCTGAACAGCAACGTCTGCTAGGCGCCGGCCTCAGCCGGCACGCCGGCGGCGGACCTTC
The DNA here is from genome assembly GCA_050125045.1 of Gammaproteobacteria bacterium. GTDB lineage: Bacteria > Pseudomonadota > Gammaproteobacteria > Steroidobacterales > XN24 > XN24. The sequence continues at coordinate 6,120 of JASFEC010000037.1, forward strand.
AACAGCGCCTCCGCCTCACCGTGTCCCTGCAGGCGCGCCACGTCTGCTGGCGTGCGCCCGGCCCCGTCGGCAACCGAGGCCTCTGCCCCTGCCGCTAACAGGCGTCGCACGATGTCAGTGTAGCCCCGTCCCGCCGCGATGTGCAGCGCGGTAGCGCCGGATTCCTCCCGCGCCTGCAGGTCCAGGCCGCCGGCATCCAGCAGCGCGTCAACCGCGGCGGCGTGCCCCGCCGATACTGCCCGCATCAGCGGCGTCCAGCCATAGGCGTCGGTCTCGTTGGGATCGGCGCCGGCCGCCAGTAGGAGGACGATGGCCTCGTCGCGGCCCTTGGCGGCGCCCACCAGCAGCGGCGTCCAGCCGATGCGCGCGCGGGCATTGGCATCGGCACCGGCCCCAAGCAAAAGTCGCATCATCGCGATGTCGCCGGCCGAGACCGCATACATCAGCGCCGTGCCGCCGTTGGCGTTCCGCGCGTCGACAACGGCCCCCGCCGCAAGCAACCCACGGGCGCGCTCCAGATCGCCCTCGCCTGCCGCCGCCATCAGCTCGGTCTTGCCCTCGCTCGGCGGCGCCGCGTACTCGTGCATGGTCTCCAGCCGCCCGTCCCACGCGCGCGGGTCGAACTTTTCTTCCTCGGCAACAGCGGCGCCGGCAAGGAACAGCAGCGCGACGGCGACCGGCCGCAAGAGAAGTTTGGCCGGCAGGAGCGCCAGCCTGGAGGAGCCCAACGAATTCATGGCTCAAAGATGCCCTGATCGAGGAGGAAATTCCAGCCCGAAAACCTATACAAAAAAACGGGGGCGCCGAAGCGCCCCCGTCCTTGTCATTGCCGAATGCTACGACTCAGGTAGTCACCGGCTGCCCGGCTCCCGCGCCGCTCGACGCGTCCTTCGGGTTGCCGTGCTTCATGACCTCTTCGTACCACAGGTTGTGGTGCGCCTTGGCCCACAGCTCGTCAACCTGGCCGCTGACCATGCCCTCGAGCGTGCCCTGGTTGCCCAGGGTGCCGAGATACATGTGGCCCAGCGAGAAGGCGATCAGGGCGACACCGCTGATGGCATGCGCCACGTGCGCCAGCTGCATGGTGCTGCGCTCCCAGCCGAAGTTCGGGAACAGCAGGAAGAAGCCCGAGGCCACCAGCACGATCCCGCCAAAGAACAGGATCCAGTACCAGAGCTTCTCACCGGCGTTGACGAACCCGGCCGGCGGGTGCTTGCTGCGATCAAAGTAGCCGCCACCCATCTTCAGCCAGGTGAAGTCATAGGCCTTGGGCAGGCTCTCCTTGATCCACGGCACCATCATCAGCACCAGGCCGACGGCGAAGGGCACGGCCAGCCAGTCGTGGATCGGCTTGGCGACATTCGCGAATGCGGCGAATGCCTCCTTGCCCATCCACGGCATCATCACCGTGCGCCCGAACAGCAGGCTCAGGCCGGTGAGGCCGAGAATGATGAACAGGATCGCCGTGTACCAGTGGATCACCCGCTCGAACAGCGTCCAGCGCGTGATCGTGCGCCCGGAGCGTTGCTCGAGCTTCACGGTCCCTGCAATGAGATGGAACAGGATGATGGCGGCGAATACGGCCAGCAGCCCGATGCCGCCGTAGCGCAGGAGCGGGCCCTCGCGCACGGAGCGCCAGACGTCGCCACCACTCTGGATCAGGACGTCAGTCTCCTGGCCGACCACGGCGGTGTAACCCGCCGTGCCCTGGCGGGCCTGGCGCCAGAATTCCCGCCGCTGCTGTTCGGCCCTGGCCACCGCCGCCGCTTCATCCTCCTGCGACTGCTGTTGCGCCATGGCCTGCCCGGTGGTGTCGCTGGTGAGCAGCACCCCCGTCAGCGGCAGGAGCATGGATAGACCGAGTACGAGAGCGATCGTCCACATCGCACGCCGGAGCTTGCGCTGCTTCCGTCCCTCGGTACCCGCTTGAGTTCTTTCGACCATCACGTGGAATCCTCCCGTCGTGTGGGCTAGCTGGCTAGCGGTCGCGCTGCTTGGTCATACGCTCGTTGAGTTCTTCTCTCAGTTCCTCGGACCTGAGATCCTCGACGAGCGGGTCGCTGGCACCCTTGTAGACACCCGGCTCGTAGACGGTCACGTCCGAACAGCCGGCCAACGCCAGCAGAGCGACGGCCGAGAGAGCCAGTGGTATTGATTTCATCGTTGTTCTCCAGCTTCGGCGCGGGGCAGCCGGAGCCGCCCCGCCCCTTGGTGCAGCTTGATTACGCGTCCTTGTAAGCCGTCTCCCAACCCCAGGTCTGCGGCCGGCCGCCGCGCCGCATGACACGCTCGCGGTAAATGTCGGCGACCATGTCGCCATCACCCGCCAGCAGCGCCTTGGTGGCGCACATCTCGGCGCACAGCGGCAGCTTGCCCTCGGCGATGCGGTTGCGGCCGTACTTGACGTACTCCGTCTCGGAGTTGTTGGTATCGGGGCCGCCGGCGCAGAAGGTGCACTTGTCCATCTTGCCGCGGATGCCGAAGGCCTCCTTCTGCGGATACTGCGGCGCGCCAAAGGGGCAGGCGTAGAAGCAGTAGCCGCAACCGATGCAGAGGTCCTTGTCGTGCAGCACGATGCCGTCGTCGGTGGTGTAGAAGCAGTCCACCGGGCAGACGGCCGCGCAGGGCGCATCGGAACAGTGCATGCACGCCACGGAGATCGAGCTCTCGCCCGGCAGGCCGTCGTCGAGCGTAACCACCCGCCGACGGTTCACGCCCCAGGGCACCTCGTGCTCGTTCTTACAGGCCGTCACACAGCCGTTGCACTCGATGCAGCGTTCGGAATCACAAAGAAACTTCATTTTCGCCATGGTGCATTAACTCCTTACGCCGGGCGAATCTGGCAGAGGGACGCCTTGGTCTCCTGCATCGCAGTGACCGAGTCGTAACCGTAGGTGAAGGCGTCGTTACACGCCGAGCCACGCACGTACGGGTGCGTACCTTCGGGGTACTTGGACAACAGATCCTTGCCCTCGAACCAGCCACCGAAGTGGAACGGCGTGAACACCACGCCCCGCGCCACACGCTCGGTGATCATGGCCTTCAGCTTGATCTTGCCGCCCTCCGGGCCGTCGAGCCAGACCATCTGGCCGTCCTTGATGCCGCGGTCGTTGGCATCGCCGGGGTTGATCTCGACGAACATGTCCTGCTGCAGCTCCGCCAGCCACGGGTTGGAGCGAGTCTCCTCGCCGCCGCCCTCGTACTCCACCAGGCGGCCACTGGTGTGCACCAGCGGGAAGTCCTGGGAGAAGTCCTGGGCCTGGATGGAGGCGTAGCGGGTGGGCAGGCGCCAGAAGGCCTTGCGGTCGGGATACGTCGGGTACTCTTCGACCAGGTCCCGGCGGGCCGTGTAGAGCGGCTCGCGATGGACCGGAATCGGATCCGGGAAGTTCCAGACCTTGCAGCGGGCCTTGGCGTTACCGAAGGGCGCGCAGCCGTGCGCCATCGCAACGCGCTGGATACCGCCGGAGAGGTCGGTCTTCCAGTTCTTGCCCTCCGCGGCGACCTTCTCGTCCTCGGTCAGGTCGTCCCACCAGCCGAGCTGCTTCAGCATGTCGGCGGTGAACTCGGGATACCCGTCCTGGATCTCGGCGCCCTTGCTGTAGGAGTCCTCGGCCAGCAGGTTGACGCCCTCGTACTCCACGCCGAAACGGGCGCGGAAGTTGAGGCCGCCTTCCATGACGTGCTTGCTGGGATCGTACAGCACGTGAGTGCCGGGGTGCTTGAGCTCCGGCGTGCCCCAGCACGGCCACGGCAGGCCGTAGGTCTCGCCGTCGCAGGGGCCGCCCTGGGCCTTCAGCGTGGTCGGGTGGAAGGTGTGCTTGTTCTCGAGGTGCAGCTTCAGGCGCTCCGGGCTCTGGCCGGTGTAGCCGATGGTCCACATGCCGCGGTTGATCTCGCGGGTGATGTCCTCGATGAGGGGCTCGTCACCGTTGACCTGGATGTGCTTGAACATCTGCTGGTCGAAGCCGAGCTTCTGGGCCAGCCGGTACATGATCACGTGATCCGGCTTGGACTCGAACAGGGGCTCGATGATCTTCTCGCCCCACTGCAGCGACCGGTTGGACGCGGTGCGGGAACCGTAGGTCTCGAACTGCGTGCAGGCCGGCAGCAGGTACATGCCGTCCTTCTTGCGATCCGGGAGCACGGCCGTGTGGGTCGGATAGGGATCGACCACCACGAGCAGGTCCACGTTCTCCATGGCCTTCTTCTGCTCGGCGCCGCGCACCTGGCTGTTCGGCGCGTGGCCCCAGAAGAACATGGCCTTCAGCGCGGTGCGCTGGGAGACGTTCTCGTCGGTCTCGTTGATGCCGTCGTACCAGCGCGACACGGTGATGCCGTTCAGGTTCATGGCCGGCGTCATCTTGTCGCCGTTGGGGTAGCTGGCCTGGTCGAAGCGGCCCTTGACCCACTCGAAGTCGAGGTCCCACACGCGGCTCCAGTGCTTCCAGGAGCCCTCGGCGAGCCCGTAGTAGCCCGGCAGCGTGTTCGCCAGCACGCCGAGGTCCGTGGCGCCCTGCACGTTGTCGTGGCCGCGGAAGATGTTGGCGCCGCCGCCCGACTTGCCGACGTTACCCAGGGCCAGCTGCAGCACGCTGTAGAGGCGCGTGTTGTTGTTGCCGGTGGTGTGCTGGGTGCCGCCCATGCACCAGACGATGGTGCCCGGACGATGCTCCGCCATGGTCTGCGCGGCCTTCTTGACCTCGTCACCCGGGACGCCGGTAACGTTCTCGACCACGTCCGGGGTCCACTTCGCCGCCTCGGCACGGATCTCGTCCATGAAGGCAACGCGCTGGCGGATGTACTCCTTGTCTTCCCAGCCGTTCTCGAAGATGTGCCAGAGCAGGCCGTAGATCAGCGGCACGTCGGTGCCCGGACGCAGGCGCAGGAACTGGTCGGAGTGCGCCGCGGTGCGGGTGAAGCGCGGGTCGGCCACGATGACCTTGGCGCCGTTCTCCTTGCCGCGCAGCACGTGCTGCATCGACACCGGGTGCGCCTCGGCCGCGTTACTGCCGATGAAGAAGATGCACTTCGAATTGTGCATGTCGTTGTACGAGTTCGTCATCGCCCCGTAGCCCCAGGTGTTGGCCACACCGGCAACGGTCGTCGAGTGACAGATGCGGGCCTGGTGGTCGACGTTGTTCGTGCCCCACATGGCCGCCATCTTGCGATACAGGTAGGCGCCCTCGTTGCTGAACTTCGCCGAGCCCAGCCAGTAGACGGCGTCCGGCCCGTACTGCTCGCGGATGCTCATCAGGCGGTCGCCGATCTCGTCGATGGCCTGGTCCCACGACAGGCGTTCCCACTTGCCGTTGACCATCTTCATCGGGTACTTCAGGCGGCGTTCGCCATGGCCGTGCTCACGCACGGATGCGCCCTTGGCGCAGTGCGCACCGAGGTTCAGCGGCGAGTCGAAGTCCGGCTCCTGGCCGGTCCAGACGCCGTTCTGGACTTCCGCTATGACGCCGCAGCCCACGGAGCAGTGGGTGCAGACGGACCGCTTGACTTCCACCGGGCCGGTGGCGAACTTGCGCTCGGCCGCCGTGGCCTGCGAGCGCTTCATCATCGCCGGGGGCAGGGCCGTCGCGATGGCGCCGGCACCCAGCGCCAGGCCGGTGCTGCGCAGGAAGGCGCGTCGATCGACCGCGCGACCGAGCACGCCGCTCAGGCCGCCGGTGGTGGCATTCGAGGAAACAGTTGTTTTCTTGGTCAGCTTCATCGCCGATTCTCCGAGTTGTGACCGGTTGAGGTACGCATCCAATCCCGGGGGATCAGATGCGGGCCCTCTGGTAATAGGTTCGGATGTGCGGCGTCTCATGGTAGCCCTTCGTCGCCTCGGGGCTGGACACCGGGGCGTCCGCTACGGGTGCCGCTACGGCCGTACCGCCGGTAGCCATGGCGACTGCGGTCGCGCCGCTTGCCATTGCCACTCCCTTCAGGAACCGGCGCCTGCCGTTCGTTTCCACTTTTGCTTTCAGGCTCATTGTGCTCTCCACTTGAGTCCGCTCCAATCGAACTTGTCCACCTCAGCTCACGCTCGACTTCGTCGCAGACGAGCCGAGGAATTCGCTGAGATACCGTTTCTCCACCTCGATGAACTGTTCGCCGAGCTGGCCCACCGCACGGTAGAACCGTGCCGACGGCGCCTGCTGCATATCCCGGAAGAACCGGCCCATCCAGGGCGAAATATGACGGTCGAAGAAGCCGGCCTGCGCCTCGAGGGTCGCAGGCTCTTCGCCGTTAATGATCATGGCCATCACGTCGCTCAGGGCGGCGGCGTGGTCCTCCGGCTCGGTCACGCCTTCCTGGCGCTCGAAACCGAGGAAGCGCAGCTCGTCCCGCAGCCGCGCCAGGGGCTTCTCCATGAGGAAGCCGGTGAGATACCACGAACCGAAGGGCACGAGCTCCCCGCGCCCGACGCCGATGAACAGGTCCTGGTACTCGTCGGCGAGCTCCGCGGGGGAGCTGCGGCCGGAAGCCTGGGCGAGCATCCGCCACGCGGCGCCGACCAGGTCGTCGCTCTCCACGTGCTCCGCCTTGATCTCTCCGAGCAGGCTGAGGATTCGCTCGTCCGGCGCCCGAGCCAGCAACTGGCCCAGCAGGCTCCAGGTGTTGGCCCGCAGCAGGTCTTCCGCGGTCACGGCCTGCGCCGCGCCGCCCTGCGCTGCCTCCATCCCGACTTCCGTGTTGGCCTCGGTCATCGTGTGCTCGTGTTTCTCATGCTGGTCT
>JASFEC010000038.1:0-12831 GCA_050125045.1 Gammaproteobacteria bacterium
GTTGTTCACCGGGCGACCGAACTGGAACGCCCTGCTCCGCACGCCCCGGCCCGAGCTCACCGAGGAAGAGCAGGCCTTCTTCGACGGCCCGGTGGAAGACCTCTGCCGCATGCTCGACGACTGGAAGATCAACCGCGAGCTGAACGACTTGCCGCCCGAAGTGTGGGATTTCCTGGGCAAGCACCGCTTTTTCGCGATGATCATCCCGAAGGAGTTCGGCGGGCTCGAGTTCTCCGCGCGCGCGCAATCTGAGATCGTGATGAAGATCGCCAGCCGCAGCGTCGCGACCGCCGTGACGGTCATGGTGCCGAACTCGCTCGGCCCCGGCGAGCTGCTGATGCATTACGGCACGCCCGAGCAGAAACAGCATTTCCTGCCGCGACTGGCCGACGGCCGCGAGATCCCGGCCTTCGCGCTGACAGGCCCGTGGGCAGGTTCGGACGCCGGCTCGATGCCGGACCTGGGCGTGGTATGCAAGGGCGAGTACAAGGGCAAGGAGGTCCTGGGCTTCCGCGTGAACTGGTCCAAGCGCTACATCACGCTCGGACCGATCGCCACGATCCTCGGCCTCGCCTTCAAGGCACGGGATCCCGACGGCCTGCTCGGCGGCAAGAAGGACCTGGGCATCACCTGCGCCCTGATCCCGACCGATACCCCGGGGGTGGAGATCGGGCGGCGCCACAACCCGGCCGGCGCGTTCCAGAACGGTCCCAACAGCGGCACCGACGTGTTCGTGCCGATGGAATGGGTTATTGGCGGCCAGGCCCAGGTAGGCAACGGCTGGAAGATGCTCATGGACTGCCTGTCCGTGGGCCGCGCCATCTCACTGCCGGCCCTCGGCACGGCGGGCGGCAAGACGGCGGCCCGGATGACCGGCGCCTACGCCCGCGTGCGGCGCCAGTTCAAGATCCCGATCGGCCGCTTCGAGGGTATCGAGGAGCCGCTGGCTCGGATCGGCGGCATCACTTACCGGATGGATGCAGCGCGCATCCTGACGGCGACTGCCCTGGCCCTGGGCGGCAAGCCCTCTGTGCTCTCGGCGATCCTCAAGTACAACAACACCGAGGGCATGCGCCAGGCGATCAACGACGCCATGGACGTCCACGCCGGCCGGGCCGTCTGCCTGGGCCCGAAGAACTACCTTGCCCAGACCTACCAGACCGTGCCCGTCGCCATCACGGTCGAGGGCGCGAACATCCTGACCCGCAGCATGATCATCTTCGGCCAGGGTGCGATCCGCTGCCACCCGTATGTGCTGAAGGAAATGCTGGCAGCCGCGGACAGCGATGAGACCGCCGGGCTGAAGGCCTTCGACGAGGCCTTCTTCGCCCACGCCGGCTTCACCCTCAGCAACCTGGTGCGGTCGCTCGTGCTGGCCGTCACCGGCGCACGCTTCGTCAAGGCGCCCGACCTCGGGCCGACCGCTCCCTACGCCCGCAAGCTGACCCGTATGAGCGCCTCCTTCGCCCTGCTGGCGGATGTCGCGATGCTGACGCTTGGCGGCGACCTGAAGCGGCGCGAGAAGCTGTCCGGCCGCTTCGCCGACATTCTCAGCCACCTCTACATGGCCTCGGCCGTGCTGAAGCGGTTCGAGGACGACGGCCGCCCGGCCGCCGACCTGCCGATAGTCCGCTGGGCGCTGGACGATTCTCTCGCGATCATTGAGGAACGGCTCGACGGCATCCTGCGCAACTTCCCGGTCAAGGGTGTCGGCGGCTTCCTGCGGCCCTTCGTGCTGCCGCTCGGGCGCCGCTGCCGGCCGGCTTCCGACCGGCTCGGGCATGAGGTGGCGAAGCTCTTGCTCAGCCCCTCCGAGACGCGGGACCGGCTTACCGCCGGCATGTTCTTCGAGCTGAACGAAGACGATCCGCTGGGCCTGATGGAGCTCGCCATGGAGAAGGTCATCGCCCTCGAGCCCATCGAGCGCAAGCTCGGGACGGTGGTCAACACGAGCAATGTGGAGAGCGTCCTTGCCAAGGGACTGGCCGACGGCGTGATCAACGCGCTGGAGGCCGAGACGGTGCGCGAGGCCTTGGCCATCACCGCCGAGGCGATCGCCGTCGACGACTTCCCGGGGCGTACCCGGAAGGCGGGCCGACAGGCCGCCTAGCCGGAGTCGCCTGCTGCGGGGGCATGCCGGTCGCTAGCTGACCGGCATGCCCACCAGCAGCACGTGTCCGCCGCGGATCAGCGCCATCCAGGCGGCGACACCCACCAGCACGGCCACCAGGTCGAAGACTGGGCCGTTCGGTCCCGACTTGGGCTGCCACGGCCGCCGCCACGCCGCCGCGAGCACCACCAGCGCCCATGCCAGGATGCTGCCGAACAGGATGGCGTCGGCGACCCGGCCGTTGGAGAGCAGGTGCACGGCCGCCCAGAGTATGGTCGCCATCAGCATCGGGTGGCGCAGGCCGTCGCGGATCTTGCCTGGCACGTAGGCGGCGACGAACATCACCAGCGCCGGGGCCATCACCAGCGTGGCCACCATCCGGGTCCATGGCGGCGACTGCCACAACGCCGGGCTGGTCCAGCGCACCTGGTCGTAGCCCAGGATCATCAGCACGAACCCGGCGATCGCCGGCACGGAATATATCGCTTTCCAGCCCCAGGGCCCGAGGCGATCGATCATTCCCTCCCGAAAACCGGGCGCGACCACCCTGAGCAGGTGGCCGCCGAGGAACAGGAGCAGGCCCGCAATCAGCATCGTCATGACAAGGCTCCGGCAACAAAAGCGCGGAGCTTAGCAGGCCCTGCGTCTAGAGCGCTCCCCGCGCCGCGAATTCCGGGTCCATGATCCGGCGCGGCTCGCCCACCCCGTAGCCCTGGGCGTAGTCCACGCCCATGCCGCGAAGCATGGTGATGAGCTCCGTGTTCTCCACGAACTCGGCAATGGTCTGCTTGCCCGTCAGGTGCCCGATCTCGTTGATCGAGCGGACCATCTCCCGGTCGATCGGGTCGTGCAGGATTTCCTTGACGAAACTGCCGTCGATCTTCAGGTAGTCCACGGGGAAGTGCTTGAGATAGCCGAAGGAGGACAATCCGGTGCCGAAATCGTCCAGCGCGAACTTGCAGCCCAGCTCCTTGAGCGAATTGATGACCCGGTTGGCCTGGGAGTAGCTGGCGATCGCGGCCGTTTCCGTGATCTCGAAGCAGATCTTCGAGGCGTCCAGCCCGCTGTGCTCGAACTGCTCGATCACGAAGGGCAGGAACTTGTCGTCGCACAAGCTCTGGCCCGACAGGTTGATCGAACACATCGCCAGCCGCTCGCGCTCGTCCGCCTCCGACACCAACCAGCGCAGCGCGTTGGTGATCACCCAGCGATCGATGTTCGGCGTCAGGCCGTAGCGCTCGGCCGCGTTGATGAAGACGTCGGGCGAGATGACCTGGCCCTGCTCGTCCCGCATGCGCAGCAGGAGCTCGTAATGCGCGCCCCCTGCCTCGCTCTGCAGCGGCATGATCGGCTGGCGGAACAACTCGAAGCGGGACTCCTCCAGCGCATTGTTGATGCGCGCCGCCCACTGCATCTCGCGCCGCCGGCGCATCAGGTCGATGTCGTTCTCCTGCCAGGTCTGGACGCGGTTGCGACCGGATTCCTTGGCGGCAGCGCAGGCGCTGTCCGCGGCTGTCAGCAGTTCGGCCACGCTGGCGGTCTCCGGCACGATGGGCACGACGCCGATGCTGGCGCCAAGGCGGAAGCTCCGGTCTTCCCAGATGAAGCGGAACTCCTGCACGGCCCTCAGCAGCGACTCGGCGGTGCTGATCGCCTCCTCCAGCGTGCAGTTCTCTAGCAGCACGCCAAACTCGTCGCCGCCCAGGCGCGCCAGGGTGTCGCGCCAGCGGATCTTCGACTTCAACAGCGCGCCCAGCTGGCCGAGCAGCGCGTCGCCCGCCATGTGGCCGCAGGAGTCGTTGATGATCTTGAACTGGTCGAGATCCATGTAGCAGAGGGCGTACTGGGCCTCGCGCGCGCGGCCCATCTTCAGCGCGCGCTCCAGCCGCGCCTCGAACTCGCGCCGGTTCACCAGCCCGGTGAGCATGTCGTGGCTGGCGTGGTAGGAGAGGCGCCGGTTGAGCTCGCGCGCCTCGCTGACATCGTGGAAGACGAGCACGCCGCCGATCACCTGCCCGGTGTCGTTGCGGATCGGCGCCGCCGAGCTCTCGACATAGAGCTCGTTGCCGTCTCGCCGGATCAGAAGCGTCGGCCGCATGGACTTGTACAGTCGGTCGCGGCGGATCGCCACGGAGAGCGGATTCTCCATCGGCTCGCAGGTTTCCTCGTGGAAACTGCGGAAGATTTCGTCCACCGCGCGCCCGGCCGCGTCGTCGAGGCTCCAGCCGGTCAGTTCCTGGGCGATCGGGTTCAAGTACTCGATGCGGCAGTCGGAGTCGGTCGTGATGACGCCGTCGCCGATGGACTGCAAGGTGATCTGCGCGTTCTGTTTCTCGCGGAACAGCGCTTCCTCGTAGAGTTTCTGGTCGGTGATATCGAGCTCGACGCCGACCAGGCGCAGCATCCGGCCCTCGTCGTCGACCATCGCCTTGGCGCGGCTCATTACCCAGCGCCAGTCGCCCGAGCGGTGCCGCATCCGGTGCACGCTCTCGAACAGCTCGGTCTTGCCCTCCAGGTGGTCGCGGATCTTGCCCTGCACGCGCACCATGTCCTCGGGGTGGACCAGCTGCCGCCAGTCCGGCATGTCCTCATCGGGCTCGTCCTCGCCATAGCCCATCATGACCTTCCAGCGGGGCGAGAACCGGATCGTGTTGCTTTCGACGTCGAAGTCCCAGACGCCGTCGTTGGCGGCATGGCGCGTGAGCTCATCGCGCTCTTCGATGTCCTCGAGCTCGCGTCCCATCTTCAGCCGGGTCAGGGCGGCCGAAAGGCTCGCGCCGAGCAGCTTCAGCAGGAGATAGACGTCGACGTGCCAGTTCGCAACGGGCCGCGCCGAGACCACGGCCAGCACACCGCCGAGCTTGCCATCGATATCGAGGCCCGCAAACAACGCCGCGCCCGCCGCGATCTGTCGCATCAGCTCGGCCTCGCCGGCGAGCTTGGGCGACAGCCGCCCGGCGTCGCGGATTTCCACCAGGCGCATATGGCCCAGCTTGCCCCGGAGCCACTCGAGGTCCTCCATGCGCGCGCCCTCGAGCCGCTCCGGGCAGCAGCCGGACAGCACCGTGGAGGCGTGGCTGACTTCCTCGAACATCGACCCGTCCTCGGCCAGCAGCGCGAAGCACACGGAGTCGGCACCGATGGCGTCGCGGACGACTTCCAGGGACTCACTCAGGGTCTGCTCGGCCGTGCCCGGCTCGAGGTTGAGCAGGTCGACCGCGACCTTGGTGATGGCGGGGTTGAGCCCGACGCGGGAGGGATTGGCGCGGCTCCTGCGAAGGGTGCCCCCCAGATCAGCAGCGATCCGGGACACTGACTCGGGCGACGGCGATTCGCTCATGCAGGATCCAGACGATAGGCCTCGAAATAACCGTAAGTCGTTGTTCTATCCGTGCTCTTGGACACAAGGCATTCTGGATAGGATGACCGGAAAATACAAGATGTAGTGTTTGCCCGGCAGGGACGAGTTCACAAAAATGCAATGGGTTCCGGGGCCGTGCGCGCACCCGCGTCGACGCTGGAAAACGCCCGGTGCCGGGACTAGGCTCAGGTCAAGGGACTCCCGATCGTCCGCCCCGCCGTCCTCCCAGGGCGATCATCAGGCAAGGAGAAAGCACCATGACAGACGTCTGGGTCGTAGTCGCCTCCAGCACACGCTGCCGGATCTTCACGCAGTCCAGGCATAACGCTCCGCTCGAGGAGCTCGAGGACCTGGTTCACCCGGAGGGGCGGCTGCACGACCGGGACCTCGCGTCCGACAAGCCGGGTCGGGCCTATGACAGCTCTGGCTCGGGACGGCACGGCATGGGCCAGCCGGTCAGTCCGACCGAGCAGGAGAACATCCGCTTTGCCAAGACCGTCGCGGAGCGGATCGACGCCGGACGCAAGGCACAGGCTTTCGAACGCCTGGTGCTCATGGCTGACCCGCGCTTTCTCGGCCACCTGCGCCATGGGCTGTCGGCCGCAACGCGGAACTGCCTGTCGACCGAGATACCCAAGAACCTCGCTGACGCCGACCCGGACGCAATCAGGGCGGCGCTGCCCTTCCGCATCTGAGGGGGCAGGCGCCTCAGTGAACCTCGCAATCCGGCGGAGCGCTCTGCTCCTCGCCGCCGAGGGCGAGGTTGACCGCCTCGCCGACACAATGCGGGCAGACGGTGAGATAGACGCCCTGGTCGTCGACATTCACCTCGAAGCTGACCGAGTGGTCGCCAATGAAGATGTCGATCTGTTCCTCGTCCTGCAGTTCCCGGATTGCCTCCGCCACCTGCTTCCAGCGTGTCATGGCTCAATCTCCCCTGCTGCGTCGCGCGTGGCCGCCATTGTACGGCGACATCGCCCGGCTGGGACGTCGGGCGGCAAATAAAAAACGGGCGCCACCCGGCCGGATGACGCCCGTCTCGCGGCCGCGCCGCTACTTGATTTCTACGACCTTGACGTCGAAGTGCAAGTTCTCCCCCGCCAGCGGATGGTTCAGGTCCAGGACAACGGTCTCGTCCTTCACTTCCTTGACCTGGGCCTGGATCGGCTGGCCCTGCTGGCTCTGCCCCACCAGGCGGGCACCGACATTGCGGGCGTCCTCCGGGATCATCGACAGCGGCACTTCCTGGTAGCCTTCCTCGCGCACCGGGCCGTAGCCCTCTTCGGCGCTCAGGGACACCTGCCGCGTCTCGTCCACCTTCATGCCCTCGAGCTGGGCCTCCAGCGCCGGCAGGATCTGCTGCTCGCCCTGGACGTAAGTGAGGGGCTCGCCGCCGACATTCGTGTCGGCCGTGGAGCCATCGTCCAGCTTCAGGGTGTATTCAATGCTGACGGTGCTGCCGTCCTTGATCACGGGGATCTCCTCCTGCGCCTGCAGCGACGCTCCAATGAAAAAAAACAACGCCGCTGCTGCGGCTGCTGGCAACCTGGACAAGATACTTCTCCGGGGGATGCGAACTTGGGAAGCGGCCACCCTACCACAGGGGGGGGTGTGCCTGCCTAGGGGCGGACCTGCCCGGACCCGAGCACCTGGTACTTGTAACTGGTGAGCTGCTCCGCACCGACCGGGCCGCGAGCGTGAATACGTCCCGTGGCAATGCCGATCTCGGCGCCCATGCCGAACTCGCCCCCGTCGGCGAACTGCGTCGAGGCGTTATGCACCACGATGGCGCTATCGACCTGGTCGAGGAAGCGGGCGGCATGCGCGGCGTCGGCGGTAACGATGGACTCGGTATGCCCCGAGCCGTAGCGCGCGATGTGCGCCACGGCCTCGTCCACGCCGTGCACCACCCGCACGGCGATGATCGCGTCGAGGTACTCGCACGGCCAGTCGGCCTCCTCGGCCGGGCGCACCCGGGCATCGGCTGCCTGGGTCATCGCGTCCCCTCGCACTTCGCAGCCGGCATCGAGTAAGGCTTTGACCAGCGGTGCAAGATGGGTATCGGCACAGGCGCGGTCGACCAGCAGCGTCTCCGCCGCACCACAGATGCCGGGGCGCCGCAGCTTGGAATTCAGCACGACCTGCGTCGCCATCTCCAGGTCGGCGGCCTCGTCGACGTACACATGGCACACGCCCTCGAGGTGGCCGATCACCGGCACCCGGGCATCACGCTGCACGCGCTCGATCAGGCCCCGACCGCCGCGCGGCACGACCACGTCGACGCAACCGCCAAGGCCTCCGAGTAGTTCGCCCACGGCAGCACGGTCCCGCGTGGGCACCAGCTGGATGGCGGCTTCGGGCAGCCCGGTCACCCTAACCGCCTCGTCGAGGCAGGCATGGATCTGGGTACTGGACGCGAAGCTCTCCGAGCCGCCGCGAAGGATGACCGCGTTTCCGGCTTTGAGACACAGGGCGCCCGCATCGGCCGTGACGTTCGGACGGCTCTCGTAAATGATCCCGATCACGCCGAGGGGCACGCTGACCCGGCGGATCACCAGGCCGTTGGGGCGGGTCCACTCCGCGAGCACGCGGCCCAGTGGATCGGGCAGCTTCGCGATCGCCTCGACTCCGGACGCCATGGCCTCGACCCGGTCGGCATCGAGACGCAGCCGGTCCACGAGGGCCGCCGACAGGCCGCGTTCGGTGGCCGCTGCAACATCTTCCGCGTTCGCCGCCAGGATCGCGTCCCGCCTGCGCCGCAACAGCGCGGCCGCTTCCTGCAACGCCGCGTCCCGCTGCCGGCCCGGGCTGCGCGCCAGCCCGGACGCCGCGGTACGGGCCCGCTCCCCGAGGGCGGCCATCAGCTCGGCCACCGCCCCCGAGCCCTCCAGTCCCAGCAGGTCAACCATGCTCGCCCACCATTGCCAGATCGTTTCGATGCACCAGTTCCTCCCGGCCACGATAGCCGAGCGCCTGCTCGATCATGCTGCTGCGCAGCCCGATGATTTTCGCGGCCTCGGCCGAGTCGTAGGCGGACAGCCCGCGCGCCAGCACGCGCCCCGCCTGGTCTTTCACCAGCACCAGGTCGCCGCGCTCGAAGCGGCCGCCGACGCTCACCACGCCGGCCGGAAGCAGGCTCTTGCCATGCGCCAGCGCCGCTGCCGCGCCTGCGTCGATGACCAGCTCGCCGCTAGGCTGCAGCGCGCCCGCGATCCACTGCTTCCGCACCCGCGACGGGTTGGCGGCAGCCACGAACCAGGTGCATGGCGCGCCTTGCTCGATGGCCTCGAGGGGCCGCCGCACATGGCCCGATGCGATCACCATGTGGCAACCCGCCGCCAGCGCGATACGCCCCGCCATGATCTTGGTGATCATGCCGCCGGAACCGACGTCGGTCGCCGACTCGCCCGCCATGGCCTCGATCTCCGGGGTCACCGCCTGCACTTCCGGCACCAGCCAGGCCTCCGGGTCGCGGGCGGGATCGGCGGTATACAGGCCGTTGATATCCGAAAGCAGCACCAGGCAATCGGCGCTGGTCATCTGGGCCACCCGCGCGGCCAGGCGATCGTTGTCGCCGTAGCGAATCTCCTCGGTCGCCACGGTGTCGTTCTCGTTGATGACCGGGACCGCGCCCAGCCCGAGCAGGGTCTCGAGCGTGCCGCGCGCATTCAGGTAGCGCCGGCGCTGCTCGGTGTCACCGAGCGTCAGCAGCACCTGGGCTACGGGAATCTCATGCCGCCCGAGCGCCTCTTGCCAGGCATGCGCCAGGCGCACCTGCCCCGCGGCCGCGGCGGCCTGGCTTTCTTCGAGCCGCAGTGCGCCGGATCGCAGGCCGAGGTGCCGTCGGCCAAGGGCAATGGCTCCCGACGAGACGACCAGCACCTCCTGGCCGCGCGACCGCAGTCGCGCCACGTCCGCGACGAGCGCGTCGAACCACTCTGCGTCGAGGCTGTTGCTGTCGCGGTCCACGATCAGGGCCGAGCCGATCTTGATCACGACCCGGCGCGCCGTGGCGAGGCGGTGCTGGTTGTCTTCCGCGCGACTAGGCATCTTGCCGAACAGCATGAACGCGGCAGCGCATCATGTGAAGCCCCGCGCCGGCCTCATTCCCCCTCGGTGCCGGAGCCGCCTTTGGCGCGGCCGCCCCGCCGGCCGCCGGCGGCTCCCTTGGGCATCCGCCCGGCATCTCGCAGGCTTCGCCGCAGCAGGTAGTCGATCTGGGCGTTCATGCTGCGGAGATCGTCGTCGGCCCAGCGCCGGACGGCGGCAAGTATCTCCGGATCGATCCGCAGCAGGAACGCGTCGCGTTTGGCCAATTGCCAGGCCTCGGGTGCGGGCGGCTAGTTGTACAACGTCCCCGTGTTCACCACCGGCTGAGTGTGACGGTCGCTGCACAGCACCACGAGCAGGTTCGACACCATCGTCGCGCGCCGCTCCTCGTCGAGCTCGACGACCTGGTCGCGCGAGAGGTGATCGAGCGCCATCTGCACCATCCCGACCGCGCCCTCGACGATCTTGGTGCGGGCAGCTACGACCGCCTGGGCCTGCTGGCGTTGCAGCATCGCGGCAGCGATTTCCGGGGCGTAGGCGAGATGGCTGATGCGCGCCTCGATGACGTCGACGCCGGCCTTGTCGAGCCGCTCCTGGATGTCGTCGCGCAGCTGGCCCGAGATCTTGTTGGTGTCGCCGCGCAGCGAGATCTCGTGGTCCTCGCTGTCGTAGGGATAGCGGCTGGCCATGCTGCGCAGGGCGGCCTCGCTCTGCACCGCGACGAAATCCTCGTAGTCGTCCACCTCGAACAGGGCCTCGACCGTGTTGACCACGCGCCAGACCACGACCGCCGAGATCTCGATCGGGTTGCCATCGCGGTCGTTGACCTTGGAGGGCCGCCCATGGGTCCGGGCTCTCTCCTGCACCACCTTGCCGGCCGCATCCTTTCTCTCCGGCGTGGACAGTGCGCCGGTCTCGAAGTTGCGCACGCGCAGCGACAGCTTCTTCTTGGTGAAGAAGGGGTTGACCCAGAAAAAGCCGGAGGCGCGCACCGAGCCCTTGTACTCGCCGAACAGCAGCAGCACGCGGGAGTCATTGGGAGCGATCGCCATGAAGCCGAAGATCATTACAGAGCCGACCAGGATCAGCATGATGGCAGCCGCGATCAGCCACCCGGAACCGCCGGCCTCGAGGGTATCGATCAAGAGCCAGGGCCCGCCCACCAGCAGGGCGATTACGACGGCCAGCGGCAGCCAGCCCGACAGGGGAGAAAATTCGCGTTCCTGAACCATGGCTCTCTCCAGTGATGAGCGTATGATGTCAGGATGATATCACTTTGGTATCGTCAGAGCCAGCCCGTCGGGCTCAGGCAATCGCCCTCCGCGTCGGGCCGGCGCCGACGGCAGCCGCGATCGCAGCGGCGACTTCGCGGGTCGGCCGGGCGCGCTCACGGCCCACCACATCCACCGTGCCGATGCCGCGGTCCAGCGCGTCCTGCACGGCCTGCTCGACGGCGCGGGCCTCCGCCTCCAGCGCGAGCGAGTGCCTGAGCAGCATCGCTGCGCTGAGGATCGTGCCGCAGGGATTCGCGATCCCGCGGCCGGCGATGTCAGGGGCCGAGCCATGGATCGGCTCGTACAGGCCCGGCCCGGAAGCGGCCAGCGAGGCTGACGGCAGCATGCCGATCGATCCCGCCAGCACGGAAGCCTCGTCGGTCAGGATGTCGCCGAACATGTTCTCCGTCACGACCACGTCGAAGCGCGACGGGTGCTGCAGCAGCTGCATGGCCACCGCGTCCACCAGCGCGTGCTCCAGCCGCACGTCGGGGAACTCCTGCCGACCCAGGCGGGTGGCGGTCTCGCGCCACAGTCGCGAGGTCTCTAGCACGTTGGCCTTATCCACCGACGTCAGCAGGCCGCGCCGCTCTCGCGCCAGCCCGAAAGCAAGCCGGAGCACCCGCTCGATCTCCTTGCGCGTGTACTCGCACAGGTCGGACGCGCGGTCTGCGTGTCGCTGCTTGGCGCCGAAATAGATGCCTCCCGTCAACTCGCGGACGAACAGCACGTCCACGCCCTCGAGCAGGGACTCCTTCAGCGGCGAGGCGGCATACAGGGCCGGCAGGGTCGCGACCGGTCTCAGGTTGGCGAAAACCCCCAGCTCGCGGCGCAATGCCAGCAGGCCCTGCTCCGGGCGCACCGGCGCAGAAGGGTCGGACCACTTTGGCCCGCCGACCGCCCCGAGCAGCGCGCCGGCGCTGGCCCGGCAGAGCGCCGCAGTGTCTGCGGGCAGGGGCTCGCCGGCGGCCTCGATCGCGCCGCCGCCAATCAGCCCTTCGCGGAACTCGAAGGCGTGGCCGAAGACGTCCGCGACCGCCTCCAGCACGGTGCGGGCCGCGGCCACGATCTCGGGGCCGATGCCGTCGCCAGGCAACAGCGCAATCAGGCGCGACACACGCCGGCTCGCTCGTAGGCCTCGATGGCGGGGGCCTGGCTCAGCAGCCAGCCGAGCGGATCGACCCCGTGCAGCAGGCAGTGCCGCGCGAAGGGCTCGACCTCGAAGCCGGCCTGGCGTCCCTCGCCCATGCGGACCTTGCAGTCACGCAGGTCGACGGTGATCTCCTCGCCGGGGTGTTCCAGCAGCCAGGCGTGCGAGTCCGCATCGAGCACGATCGGCAACAGGCCGTTGCGCAGCGCGTTGCTGCGGAAGATGTCGGCGATCTCGGTGCTGATCACCGCGCGGAAGCCGTAGTCGAGCAGCGCCCAGGGCGCGTGCTCGCGTGACGAGCCGCAACCGAAATTGCGTCCCGCCACCAGGATGCTGGCGCCCGCGCTCTCCGGCCGGTTGAGCACGAAGTCCTCGCGCGGCCGGCCGGCGGCATCGCGGCGCCAGTCCGCGAACAGGTGTCGTCCGAGCCCTTCGCGCTGCGTCGTGGTCAGGAAGCGCGCCGGGATGATCTGGTCGGTGTCGATGTTGTCGACCGGCAGCACCACGGTACGCGAGGAAAGGACCGAGAAGGGCTCTGTCATGCGATGCGCCTCCCCTGCTCCAGCAGCGGGCGCGGGTCCGCCACCTTGCCGGTGACCGCCGACGCGGCCGCGGTCAGCGGGCTCGCCAGCAGGGTCCGCGCACCCTGGCCCTGGCGGCCCTCGAAATTGCGATTGCTGGTGCTGACGACGTACTGCCCGCCGCCGGCACGGTCGCCGTTCATCGCGATGCACAGCGAGCAGCCGGACTGGTGCCATTCGGCCCCCGCATCGCGGAACACGCGGTCCAGCCCCTCCGCTTCCGCCGCCTGCCGCACCTGCTGGCTGCCCGGGACCACCAGGGCGCGCACGCCCGGCGCCACGCGGCGGCCCTGCAGCAGCGCCGC
>JASFEC010000039.1:0-12740 GCA_050125045.1 Gammaproteobacteria bacterium
TACGTCGGACACATCAAAAAGAGCTTGTGTCTATTTAAAACAAATATTTATCAGTGTTTTTTAACGCGTTGTCTGTGTTTTGCGCCGGGCTCCCGCCGGGATAGTGTCCCTGTTTCGACCCGTCCCGTGAAGCCGATTCCCGACGCTCCAGGAAGGTGGCGTCAGGGGAACCCAGGGCGTAGACTCCCGGTCTTAGAAATCACGGGGGCGACATGGCTTCGACGTGTGTCGCAAAACCCGGGGTGCATGCCGAGGTGCAGGGACCTCGTAAAACACTTTGCAAACTCATAGTTGCCAACGACGACAACTACGCACTCGCCGCCTAAAACCCGGTAGGGTGCCGTCCGACTGAAGCCGTGCTTGTGCGTTCAGATTTCGGGCGTCGACTCTCACAAGCTCGCCGCGAAGCCCGCCCGGGGTGGACCGGTTAAAACCTAGCCGGGATCGCCGTCTGTTTTCCCTGCCCGTCGGGTAGCAGCCGGTTAAATCAATAGGCGCGGACAAGCATGTAGAGCTCCGGGCGGAGGGCTCGCGGACGCGGGTTCGATTCCCGCCGCCTCCACCAAATATGAAGGGCTGCCCCCTGCCAGGAGCAGCCCTTCGGCCTTTCTGGGACGGCGGATGGGGCGTCAACGTGCACGCCACCGATCTGTCTCGGCAGCCTTAATCCAACAGATCCCAATAGGGACGATCGCCGAACTGGTCCACCAGGAACTCGACCAGCAAACGGGTCTTCGCCGACAAGTGTCGGTGTCGCGGATACAAGGCCGAAAGCGCGATCGGCGGCGCGTGCCAATCACTGAGCACCGTTCGAAGGCTCCCGGTTCTCAGCTCGTGACCGACGATAAAGGTGGGGAGTAAGGCGATACCCTGCCCTTGCAAGGCCACTTGCTTGATCGCGTCGCCGTTGTTGGACCACATCACGCAGTTCACCTGCGACGAGAGTTCTCCCCGCGGGCCGGACAACTTCCATTGGCTTCCACTTCCCTGGTACCCGTAGTGCAAGCATCGATGGTGCCGAAGTTCCTTCGGGTCGCGCGGAACTCCGTGAGCTTCCAGGTAACCCGGGGAGGCGCAGATGACGCGACGGACATCGACGATCGAACGTGTAATCAAGCTTGTCGAGGGATTGGCCTCCGCGATGCGAACAGTGACGTCGAACCCCTCTTCGATCGGATCTACGAACCGGTCGTTCAACACCAGTTCCACGTGCACCTCCGGGTAGAGAGACATGAAATTCCCCAGCATCGGCGCGAGATGCAAGGCACCGAACGTCATCGGCGCATTGATCCTCAAGTTGCCCCGTGGCTGTTCCTGGAGTTGTGCGACGGCCACAAAGGCTTCATCGACCTCGTTGACGATCGATAGCGCGCGGTCGTAGAAGGCTGTCCCTGCTTCCGTCGGGCTGACCTGGCGACTGCTGCGCCTGAGAAGTTGGGTGCCTAGCTGGTTCTCCAGTTCGATCACGTACTTGTTCACCACTGAGCGGGAGAGGCCCATATCCCTTGCGGCCGCCGCAAAGCCGCCCGCTTCGACCACCTTGATGAAGGCCCGCATCGTCAGAAATCTGTCCATCGACTATCGTCTCCAAAATGTGGACGTAATGTCTCTGATTTGCCGTATTGTCTTTGTAACGTAGCGCCGCCATGCTATCTGCGACACAGCCACAGTGGAAGAGGCACTCCGATGATCGACATCCGCCAGGCAGCAGAACGTGGTGTCGCGAATTTCGACTGGCTCGACAGCAAGCACACTTTCTCGTTCGGCCATTACCACGATCCGGACCACATGGGGTTCGGGCCGCTACGCGTGATCAATGAGGACCGGGTCAAGCCGGGGACCGGGTTCCACACCCACGGCCACCGGGATATGGAAATCATTTCCTACGTGCTGGACGGTGAATTGGCGCATCGGGACAGCCTGGGAAACGGCTCGATCATCAGGCCCGGCGACGTGCAACGCATGACGGCCGGCACCGGCGTGCGGCATAGCGAGTTCAATCCCTCCGCGGAAAAACTCGTTCACTTCCTACAGATATGGATCCTTCCCGAAAAGGAGGGGCTCCCGCCTGGCTACGAACAAAAGCACTTCGGCCGCAAAGAGAAGTCCGGTCTCCTGCGTCTCGTCGCCTCCCGGGATGGCAGGGATGGCTCGGTGACGATTCACCAGGACGTCGACCTGTACGCCACCTGTTTGCGCGCGGGCGACGACGTCAGGCATGAGCCTGCCGGCCGACGGAAAGTGTGGGTGCAGGTTGCCCGCGGCCTGGCTGAGATAAACGGGGTCATGGCCGAGGCCGGGGACGGTTTGGCGCTGTCACAGGAAGAGCAAGTGACGCTGAAGGGCCTGACGGACGCGGAGATCCTGCTCTTCGACATGACGCCATGAGACATCGCAGCTGAACCCCGATTATCCATGGAAGACACCACGATGACCGACACGATCCTGATAAACGGCCGCATCGCAACGCTCGATCGCACTCAGCCGCTGGCAAGCGCTGTCGCGATCAAGGACGGCCGGTTCGCAGCCGTTGGCAACGACGCGCAGGTCATGCAATTTCGCTCCCCGGACACTCAGGTCATTGACCTGAACAAACAAACTGTCATTCCCGGGCTGAACGATTCCCACACACACGTGATTCGAGGTGGACTGCACTTCAACATGGAGCTGCGTTGGGAAGGAGTGCCTTCGCTTGCAGATGCACTGCGCATGCTCAAGGAACAGGCCGCCCGGACACCCGCGCCGCAATGGGTGCGCGTTGTCGGTGGGTGGACCGAGTTCCAGTTCGCCGAGCAACGGATGCCGACGCTCGCGGAGATCAACGCCGCGGCACCGGACACCCCGGTATTCATCCTTCACTTGTACGACCGTGCGCTCCTGAATGCGGCAGCACTCCGCGCCGTAGGCATAGCCAAGGATTCGCCGAACCCTCCCGGCGGGGTCATTCGTCGCGATCGCTCGGGCACCCCCACGGGCATGCTGATAGCCGAGCCGAACGCATTGATCCTCTACTCGACCCTGGCCAGAGGCCCGGTACTTTCCTTCGAGGACCAACTCAATTCCTCGCGCCATTTCCAGCGGGAACTGAACCGGCTCGGCGTAACCAGCGCCATTGACGCAGGTGGCGGTGGACAAAATTACCCGGGCGACTATGAGGTGATCCAGGAGTTGCACAAGCGCGGCGAGATGACGTTGCGCATTGCCTACAACCTGTTTGCGCAAAAGCCCGGATCCGAGTTCGAAGACTATCGCCGCTGGACGAAGATGGTGAAACCCGGCGCTGGCGACGCGATGCTCAGGATGAATGGCGCCGGCGAAAACCTTACCTGGTCGGCTGCGGATTTCGAGAACTTTTTGCAGCCCCGCCCTGATCTGAGTACGGATATGGAAGGGGAACTCGAACGGATCACGCGCCTCCTGGTGGAGAACCGCTGGCCATTCCGGATTCATGCCACCTATGACGAGTCCATCACCCGTTTCCTCAATGTATTCGAGAAGGTCGATAAAGACATTCCCTTCGGTGGGCTCCGCTTCATCATCGACCACGCCGAGACTATTGGCCCGCGCAGCATAGACCGTATCCGTGCACTGGGCGGCGGTATCGCCATTCAGCATCGCATGGCTTTCCAAGGCGAATACTTTGTCCAGCGTTACGGCGCCGACGAGGCTCAGTTGACGCCGCCGATTGCAAGAATGCTCGCTGCTGGAGTGCCGGTCGGAGCTGGCACGGATGCGACCCGCGTCGCGAGTTTCAATCCATGGGTTTCGCTGTACTGGCTCACCTCGGGCAGAACCCTGGGAGGTCTCGAGCTCTATCCCGAAAGCGAGCGGCTCGACCGAACGACAGCCCTCGAGCTTTGGACCAAGGGCAGCGCCTGGTTCTCCGGCGAAGATGACCGCAAGGGAGCCATTCGGACCGGAGAGTTCGCCGACCTCGCAGTGCTTTCGGCCGATTATTTCTCCATCCCGGAAGACGAGATCAAGAGTCTTCACTCCGTTCTGACGATGGTGGGCGGGAACATCGTCCATGGCGATGGGAGCTTCAAGAAGCTCGCCCCTCCCCTGCCACCGGCGAGTCCGGAGTGGTCGCCAGTACGCGCTTACGGCGCACAACTTCATCATGCTGGGCACGCCAACTCACCGGCTACCATGCATCGGCATCGATGCGCCTCGCATAGCCACGGCCATGGTGCCTGGTCGACCGGTCCCGCCCATGGGTTCTGGGGTCCGCTCGGCTGCAGCTGCTTCGCGTTCTGACCGGCTGGGCAGAAGAGAAGCACACGGCGGTGAGTCACACCACGGACAAACCCATGGCGAGCGCCAAGGCAGGGTCAGCTACGGCCTGGAGTCCGCTACGGATTCCAATGTTCCGGGCGCTCTGGCTCGCAACGATCGCATCCAACATCGGCACCTGGATGCACGATATCGGTGCAGGCTGGTTGATGACCTCGCTATCCCCCACCCCAGTGATGGTCGCGCTCGTGCAGACGGCCACGACCCTGCCCATCCTGCTGCTTGCGCTACCGGCTGGCGCGCTCGCAGACATCGTGGATCGGCGCCGCTACCTGCTGGCGGTGCAGGCCTGGCTTGCTGGTGTGGCAGCTTTACTGGCGTTCCTGACCTTCGCCGGACTTATCACGGCATGGCTTCTCGTGGCGTTTACCTTCGCCATGGGGGTGGGCGCGGCAATGATGATGCCGGCCTGGGCTGCAGTCACCCCGGAGATCGTGCCACGCACGGAACTGCAAGGCGCGATCGCGCTGAACAGCATGGGCATGAACGTCGCCCGAGCGATCGGTCCCGCGATCGCCGGGATCATCGTATCGCTCTTCGGGACCGGCGCAGTATTCGCGCTCAATGCCTTGTCCTTCATCGGCGTGATCGCAGTGCTTATCCTGTGGAAGCGGGAGCCCGCGGCAACGACCTTGCCGGCCGAGCGGTTCTTTTCCGCCCTGCGAGTTGGCTTCAAGTTCGTGCGACATCATGGCCCGCTCCAAGGCGCAGTTATCCGGGGCATGGGCTTCTTCCTGTTTGCGAGCGCACCCTGGGCGCTGCTGCCATTGATTGCGAAAAGTCTGGAGGGCGGTGGCCCGACAAGCTTTGGGCTTCTCGTGGCAGCCATCGGCGTGGGCGCGGTCGTCGGGGCTCTATTGCTACCGCGACTGCGACGCTCGGTGGGCAGAGATGCCCTTGTGGCAGGGGCTACGGTGCTCTACGCGATCGTAATGGTCGCGCTGGCCACCTTGAACGAGCTGTGGGCATTGGTGGGCGTAATGGTCTTGAGTGGCCTGGCCTGGATCGCCGTGCTGTCGTCATTGCAGGTTGCGGCACAACTTGCCCTGCCGAACTGGGTGCGCTCGCGTGGCTTGGCCGCTTTCATGGCGACCTTCATGGGCTCAATGGCACTCGGGAGCCTTGTTTGGGGCGGCCTGGCACAGCAGACCGACATTCCTACCGCCCTGGTGACTGCCGCGGCGGGCATCGTACTGGCGATCGCGATTACGTGGCGTTGGCGGATCGGGACGATCGACACGATCGATTTCACGCCCTCAATGCACTGGCCGCTGCCCGCGACGCACGACCAGGTCAGGCCTGATCGGGGCCCTGTGATGGTAACAATCCGTTACCAGGTTGAGCCGACACAGCGATCTGCGTTCCTGGCCGCGGCCCGGGAACTCGGGAAGCGTCGCCAGCGCGATGGTGCGTTTGCATGGGGGGTCCTGGAAGACGCCGAGTGCAAGGACCATTTCGTCGAGTACTTCATGGTCGAGTCGTGGCTCGAGCACCTGCGTCAGCATGAGCGGTTCACGAACGCGGACCGGGTACTGCAGGACAGCATGCGGACCATGCTCAGCCCCGGAACGGAGCCTGAGGTCGCGCATTTCGTCGCGCCCGATTACGAAGAGGCCAGGTCGTGAGGATTGCGCTTCCGGCGCCCCCAATGCACCGAGGCACCCGACTGGCCACCGCGATGAACATCGGGTTTGTTGCCAACGCAATGTTGCGGGTGCACTAGCACCCTGACTTATCAATCGTCCAAACGGAGAACTCTCATGGCGAATTCCAAGCTGCAACTTCTGACCCCGGACAACAGCCAGCTCATCCTGATCGATCATCAGCCGCAGATGGCCTTCGGCGTCCAGAGCATTGACCGGCAGACGTTGAAGAACAACACGGTCGCCCTGGCCAAGGCCGCGAGGATATTCAACATCCCTACTACGATCACCACGGTCGAGACCGAGAGTTTCTCTGGCCACACCTATCCCGAACTCCTTAGCGTATTCCCTGATGCGCCCTTGCTCGAGAGGACGTCCATGAACTCCTGGGACGACCAGAATGTTCGCGATGCCCTGGCCGAAGGAGCTGCAGAAGGCCGTAAAAAGATCGTCGTATCGGGTCTTTGGACCGAGGTCTGCAACCTGACTTTCGCCCTGTCGTGCATGGCCGACACCGACTATGAGATTTACATGGTTGCAGATGCCTCGGGCGGCACCACGGTCGAGGCCCACAACTACGCCATGGAGCGAATGGTACAAGCCGGAGTCGTACCCGTAACCTGGCAGCAGGTCTTGTTGGAGTGGCAACGCGACTGGGCACGCAAAGAGACATATGACGCCGTCATCGCTCTTGTGCAGGAGCATTCCGGCGCTTATGGCATGGGCGTGGACTACGCCTACACCATGGTGCACAAGGCGCCTGAGCGGGTCGAACACGGCCCGCGCCTGGGCCCGAACCCTGCGAGTTGATGTCGTCCTTCCGCCCTGTCCGCCCCAGTCATGGACCCAGCGGCCTCGCCATGACTCGGGCGCCCCGACGTTCCCAAGGCGACGCCGGCAAATCCAGGGCGAGGGGGAAATGGTGCGCCGTTTTTCTGGCAGCGGCTCTCGTGGCTTTGACAGAGCCACCTCGGGCCGGAGAGCCTGCATTCGGATCCAGCGGGTGGAGCAAGGGCAGTAAATACCCCGGTTTGTCCTCCCGAACGATTGACGAGGAGAGTGAGAACCTCCCGCATTTTGTTACGGGGGCACAGGATGGACGCCTCCGCTTCGGTGGCTCGGTACGCAGCCGAGTCAACGGGTACGAAAACGATCGCTTCGGACTACAGGGCGGCGGTGACGGCGCTGTCCGGCTACAGAGGTTCTATGGGCACGCCGATCTCCGGCCAGCAGAGCGGTTCCGGGTTTTCCTGGAGTTGAGCGCCCACCTGGCCGCCGGCAGTAATGAACTCCAACCCGGACCATTCGACAAGGACGACGGCACGTTGAGCCAGGCCTTCGTGGATTGGCGTCTCGGCGACGCCCGCTTGCGGCTGGGGCGCCAGGAAGTCGTGTTGGGCTCGGCACGCCTGCTGAGTTCACGCGATGGCCCCAACGTCAGGCTGTCCTATGATGGACTGCGCTGGGATGCTGCCCATGGCAGCGCAGACCTGCTGGGTTTCTATCTACAGGAAGTAAGAGTCCGACCGGGCGCCTTCGATAACAGCAGCAGCCGTGAGAACTCGATCTGGGGCGCCCAGATCAGCTGGCCTCTGGGCCGAGGCGATATGCAAGCCTACTATCTCGGGCTCAAGCGACGTGACTCGACGTACGCGCAAGGCGTTGGTGATGAGGTCCGACATTCCCTGGGCACGCGCCTGTTCGGAACAGCGAATGACTGGGACTGGAATTTAGAGCTGATCCATCAGTCCGGCAGGTTCGGAATCGCCGATATCCGGGCCTGGACCCTGGCTAGCATCATTGGTTACCGGCTTGGCAGCCTGCGCTGGCAACCACGCCTCTCGGTCAGCACGAATATAGCGAGCGGTGATGGTGATCCGGGTGATCGGCGCCTCGGCACGTTCAACCCGATCAATCCCAACCTCAGCTACTTTGAAGAAGCCGCTATTCTGGCGCCCCAGAACTTCTTCAATGTCGAACCCGAGATCAGCTTCACGGTAACGCAACAATTGGCGATCGCCATCGACTGGAACTTCTTCTGGCGGCTCGAACGCAACGATGCGGTCTACGTTCGCGGCCTGAGCCCCCTACCCGCCACCGCCGAAGCCGAGGGTAACTTTGTGGCTCACGTCCCGTCCGTGAGCGTCGATTACTTCCATGGGAGCCAACTCAAGTTGGACTTGAGCTACAGCCACTTCTTTTCGGGTGAGGTCATCAAGAATGCGGGTGGTGGTGACGTGAGGTTTCTCAAGTTGCAACTGGAGTGGAAGTTCTGAGAGTCCAGCGCCACCGCCCGCAAGGTCAGTCCTTGGCCAGGCCCGGCACCACGAGGACTGGGAAACGGCGCGCGGCCAGCACCTCCTCGCTGACGCTGCCCAGTACACGGCGATAAAGCATGCCCCGCCCCTGGGAGCCGATGACGATCAGGTCGGCCGACCAGTTGCCAGCTTCCTGGAGAATCGTGCTGGCCGGCGCGCCACGCAGCAGTAGGGTCGAACAGTGAATTCCCGACGCTTCCAGCTCACCGGCCAGCCGGTCGAGCAGTTCCCGCCGATCTTTCAACTCCTCGGGGACCGGGTCCTGTACCACCTTGCGGGACAGCTGCCGGCCCAGGACGTCCGCTTCCCGGGGCGCCACGTTCAGCAACAGCACTTCGGCAGGGGCGCCACCGGCGAGGTCGCGCACCATCCCTGCGACCAGATCGGCGAAGTCGGAGCGATCGACGGCAGCAAGAATTCTCATCTGTTCCTACTCCCGGCCGTGGTGGCCGTGACATACGCCTGGGGAGTATAAACCGACGGAAAAACGAACGGCGGCACCGGGCTAGACGCGAAAGGCTTCCCATTGCGCTCGCACCTCGGTCAGCAGGGCTTCGTAGCCCTCGTCACCGCGCAGGCTGCTGAAGGCCGGATCGTGCTCGGCGAGATACGGGTAATTGATGAAGCCACGCGCGACCGCTGCGCGCAGCCAACGGACCGCGCGTTTGGCGTCGCCTGCGGTGGCGTAGGCCTGGGCGATCAGCCGCGAGAACATCTCGTTGGTGTGCGCCAGCGCCTGGATTTCCGGCGGCGGGTCCTCGAGCTCGCCGGCGGCGCTACCCGCAACGGCGCGCCAGTAAAGGCGGGCGATGAACGCCGGGGGCGTACCGGCCGCTTCGGCCGGGAAGTCCTCGACGAGGCTTCGCGCCGCGTCGACCTGATCGGCGCAGACCAGGATCCAGAAGTAGAACAGGCGCGCGACAGGGTTGCCGGCATCCATCGAGAACATCTTCTCGTATGCCGAAACCGCCTGTTGCGGGCGGCCTTCCAGCGCGTCGGCCCAGCCCGGGAGGCATTGATTCAGGGGCGTGAGCGGGTCGGTGGACAGCGCCCGCATGATCATGGGCCTCGCCTGCGATACGCGCCCGGAGATCAGCAGGCAGTAGGCCAGCAGGATAAGGGTGTCGACCTGGCCGGGGTCATGGGCCGCGACGCGCTCGAGGTCGTCGACGGCATCCTGGATCTCGCCGCGTGCGTAGCGCAGCCACCCTCGCAGCGCCAGGCCCTCGATTGAGTCGGGATCCGACTCGAGAATCCGCGTTGCGATCGCCTCCGCTCGCCGAAGCGGCTCGGGACTGAGATCGATGCCTGCTTCCCGGTATTGCAGATGAGCGCGACCCAGGGCGGCGAGCAGGCTGGGGTTGTCCCCGACGAGCGCGATGCCGTTCTCCAGCAGTTGAATGGCCCGGGCTATGGCGTCCGGGCGCCAGCGCAGGGCTTCCTGGCGGGCCTGCTGAGCGCATTGCCAGGCCTGGAGGTTGTCGATCGGTCGCCTGGAAATGCGCTCGTCTTCCCGGGCGTTGATCTTGACCCGCAGGGCCTCCGCCGTTTCCCGCGCGATCCGCTCCTGGATCTCGAAGACCTCCTCCAGCGTGCCTTGGAAGCGTTCAACCCAGACCTGCCTGTCCTCGTGCGGGTCGAGAAGGCGCACGGAGATCTTCAGTCGCTCCCCTGCCTGTCGGACTGTCCCCTCGAGCAGGTAGCGAACGCCGAGCAGGCGGGCCAGGGAGGGTGCCGCTTCACTGCGGTTACGGAGTGCCATCGACGAAGTCCGGGAGATCACCCGCAACGCGCCGATCTTCGACAGGTCGGTGATGATCTCATCGGTGAGTCCGTCGGCTATGTAGCTGTGGTCTCGTTGGGGGCCGAGAAAACTGAAGGGCAGCACGACGATGGAGAGATCCGAAGCCGCCTCGTCTTCGGTAGTGTGGGCGGGGTCTCCGGCGAGTCCCAGGAGCTGGCCGATGCGCTCCACCAGCGCCGCGCATTCGGACGGCTTCCACAGACGAAGCCACTGGCGGGCGCGAAACTCGAATGGAACGCGGGCCGAATTCTCATCGACGTCGCCGAGGGCGACCGGGACGATGAAGGCCTGGTCGTCGGCCATGCGGTGGGATCGATCGACGGCGAGCTTCCACTCGAGGCGGAAATAGCCTTCCGCGCGGTCGTCGGTCGCTTGGCTCACGAGCGGGAGGAACAGTGCGCATCGTCCGAGTTGCTCACGGATGGAGCCATCCCAGGCGTCGCCGCCGCGCAGCGCGCTCTCGTCGAACCAGACCTCGATGCCCGCTGCCTGCAGCGCGTCCCGGATCTGCCTCGCGGCTTCCCGGTCCTGGGAGGCGTAGCTGATGAAGACTGCCGGCTCGGAATAGCTGCTGCTGGACATCTCGAGGCGCACCCGGTGATCCGGCTGGAAGCCGTTGGCGGCGGACGGGCAGTATAAACGACACTCCCGGTCACGGTGGCGGTGACATACCCGGCGGGAGTCCAAACCGTCAGAACTTCGCCGAGTGCAGGACTTCGACCTGCCCCAGGTAGGTGATGCCGGAGTAGTTCTCGAACAGGCTCGCGGCAATCTCCTGGGTGATACCGAGGCCAAAGGCGATGAGTCCGTGGGCCAGCGGCGCCACCACGGCATAGACGGCATACTGGTGCGAAACCCTGCGTAGCTCGTGCAGCCGCTTGTAGGCGTCCATCCCCATGATCAGCGCCGGGATGTTCATATGATCTCTGAGCCGGAAGGCGCGGCCCCCCGATCTGTAATGCCTCTAGATCGCCAAACGCAACCCTCCACCTACCGCTGTCGCCACCGCCACGCTAAGCTTCCCGGCTATCTCTGCATTGCGATGGAACGACACCATGAAACGACTGCTCGCCGCCCTGACCCTGCTCGCCGCTGGCCCGCTCCACGCAGATGAAACGCTCATGCTGCGCTACCCGGATATCCACGGCGACCGCATCGTGTTCAGTTACGCCGGAGATCTCTGGCTCGGGCCACTGGACGACAGCGAGCCTGCGCGACGGCTTACCTCGCATCCGGGAATGGAGCTTTATCCGCGCTTTTCACCGGACGGTGCGCGCGTGGCGTTCACAGGACAGTACGGCGGTGACGAGCAGGTTTATGTCATCGATGTGGAAGGCGGCGCGCCGCGGCAGCTGACCTTCTATCCCACGGGCGGCTTGCCGCCGGCGCGCTGGGGCACGGACCACCAGGTCTACGGCTGGACGCCGGATGGCGAACACGTGCTTTTCCGCTCCCAGCGCCACTCGGCCATCGACCGCCGCCTGTGGCGCGTGCCGGTGGTGGGTGGGCTGCCGAAGGTCCTGCCCATGCCCCGGGCCGGTTCCGGCGACTACGCCCCGGACGGTGCCTCGATCCTCTACTCTCCGCTGTTCCGCGACTTCCGCACTTGGAAGCGTTACGAGGGCGGGTGGGCGCAGAATCTTTACGTTTACGACCTGGAGGGCAACACGGCCCGCCAGGTGACCTCGGATGCGCGCACGGAGCGCGATCCGGTGTGGAACGAGGCCGGCATGTACTTCGTGTCCGACCGGGACGGCACGCTGAACCTCTACCGCCTCGAGGACGACGGCAGCTGGCGCAAGGTGACCGACGAGGACACCTGGGACATCAAGTGGGCCAGCGGCGACGGCGTCTCGCGCATCGTTTACGAGGTCGAAGGCCGCATCGGTCTTTATGATGCCACCAGCGACACGTCCCGCCGCATCGCGGTGCGCGTTCCGGACGACGCCTGGCGACGGACGGCGCGGCGCATCGATGTGAAGGGGCAGGTGGAAGACTTCGGCGTCTCGCCCGGCGGCGAGCGCCTGCTGGTGACCGCCCGTGGAGACGTATTCACCGTGCCGGTGAAACACGGCGTGACGCGTAACCTCACCCAGCGCGGCGATGCGCATGACCGGGAGGCGGCCTGGTCCCCGGATGGTGAGCGCGTCGCCTTCATCAGCGACCGCTCCGGCGAGGAGCAGGTCTACGTCATCGACGACCAGGGCGGTGACGCCCGGGTTCTCACCCGGTTCGAGGCCGCGCGTCTCTACCGGCCGACCTGGTCGCCGGACTCGAGTGCGATCGCCGTTTACGACCACACGGGGCGCGTCCATGTCGTCGATCTCGACGGCGACGTCACGGAGGTTTTCCAGAGCGAGTACGGCGCGGTGACCGACTACCAATGGGCGCCGGACTCGCAGTGGCTGGCGTTCACGGTGCAGACCGACGCGGGGACCGGCGCCATCCGTCTTTGGTCGCGCGCTTCCAAGCGCGTTCTCGCGGCGACCGACGGCGCCTTCAACGCCTACAACCCGGCGTTTTCCGCAGACGGCAAGCATCTCTACTTCCTGAGTGACCGGGAGTTCGCCCCGCAGATCGGCGCCTTCGAGTGGAACTACGTGGGCGACCGTGAGACGGGAATCTACGCGCTCGCCCTGAACGGCGAGTCCGGCAACCCCTTCGGCCCGCGCAACGACGAAG
>JASFEC010000040.1:0-12495 GCA_050125045.1 Gammaproteobacteria bacterium
CTCCTAGCCCCACTGTCGGCCGAGCACGTACTCCAGCACGAAACGGCTGCCGAAATACGAGAGCGCCAGTAGGCCATAGCCCGCGAGCACCCAGTGCACAGCCTGGCGCCCGCGCCAGCCGAGGCTCGCACGGCCGAACAGCAGTACCGCGAACACGCCCCACGCGACCAGCGACAGCACGGTCTTGTGGAGCAGGTGCTGGGCGAAGATGTCCTCGAGGAACATCAGGCCGCTGAACAGCGCCAGCGTCAGCAGCGCGAAGCCGGCTGCGAGCGCGGTGAAGAGGGCGGACTCGAGCGACTCGAGGGGGGGCAGGATGCGGGTCCAGGCCTGGAGCCGCCGCTGCCTCAGCGTGCGCTCGCGGTAGAGAAACAGGATGGCCAGCGCAGCGCCGAGGCTCAGGAGGCTGTAGGCCAGGATGGACAGCGTGACGTGGGCATGGATCCCCCAGTTGGGCGCGCTGCCGCGCGGCGCCACGGGATCCGGCACCAGAGCCGCCAGCGCGGCCAACCCGGCCGCCGGCAGGACGACCGCCGCCAGGCCGCGGAAGCGGGGCTTCAGGGCCGCCAGCAGCGCGAAGACTGCCAGCAGCCAGGCGACCAGTGAAAGCACGCCGCCGAGGGACAGTCCCGGCCCGCCGCGCTCGGCCACCAGGCGGCCCAGCGCCAGCGAGTGCAGCGCGAGGCCGGCGGCCCCGGTCAGCAGCGCCGGGCCGAGGCGCTCCGAGCTGATTTCCGTCCCTGCGCCGGCCAGTTGCCGTCGCAACAGCAGGCCGCCGGCAGCGAGATAAAGCAGGAATGCGAGGATCGCGGTCATGCCGGGCGCTCAAGCCGATGGAAAGCCACATTCTGACACAGCGTCGCGCCGCGGTAGAACCCGGGAATCCGAAGCCGGCGGCGACGGGTATAATTGCGCGCCCGAGCCAACTGAATACCGCGCCCGATGTTCGAGAACCTGAGCGACCGACTGTCCCGCGCCGGCGACGCCCTCAAGGGGCGCGGCCGGATCACCGAGGACAACATCCGCGACACCCTGCGCCAGGTCCGCATGGCCCTGCTCGAGGCGGACGTGGCGCTGCCCGTGGTCAAGGACTTCATCGCCCGGACCCGGGAGCGTGCGCTGGGCGCGGAAGTCGCGAAGAGCCTCACCCCGGGGCAGGCGTTCATCAAGATCATCCACGACGAGCTCGTGCGGACTATGGGCTCGGCGAACGAGTCGCTGAACCTGCGCGCCCAGCCGCCCGCGGTAGTGATGCTGGCGGGCCTGCAGGGGGCCGGCAAGACGACCACTGCCGCCAAGCTGGCCCGCCGCCTGCGGGAGCGCGAGGGCAAGAAGGTGATGGTCGCGAGCGCGGACGTCTACCGCCCGGCGGCGATCCTGCAGCTGGAGCGCCTGGCGGGCGAAGTCGGCGCCGAGTTCTCCCCGAGCGAGACGGGGCAGGACCCGGTGTCGATCGCGGGGCATGCGCTGGAGGCGGCACGACGCGAGCTCTGCGACGTGCTGATCATCGACACCGCCGGCCGGCTGCACGTGGACGAGGAGATGATGACGGAGGCACGTCGCATCCACGAGGCCCTGCATCCCGTCGAGACCCTGTTCGTGGTCGACAGCATGGCCGGCCAGGATGCCGTCAACGCGGCCCGCGCCTTCGGCGAGGCCCTGGACCTCACCGGCGTGATCCTCACCAAGACCGACGGCGACGCCCGCGGGGGTGTGGCGCTTTCGGTCCGGCAGGTCACCGGGAAGCCCATCAAGTTCCTCGGCGCCGGCGAGAAGACCACGGCGCTGGAGCCCTTCCACCCGGACCGGCTCGCCTCGCGCATTCTCGGCATGGGGGACGTGGTTTCCCTGGTCGAGGAGGTCCAGGAGAAGGTCGACCGCGAGCAGGCGGACAAGCTGGCCCGCAAGATCGCCAAGGGGCGGGGTTTCACACTCCAGGACCTGCGCGACCAGATCCGCCAGATGCAGGACATGGGGGGACTGGCCGGCCTGCTCGACAAGCTGCCCGGGAAGGGCATGCCGGCGAACATGGACGCGGGGGTCGGAGAACGGGAAATGCGGCGCCAGGCCGCGGTCATCGACTCCATGACGCCGCGTGAGCGGCGCCACCCGGCGATCATCGACGGCTCGCGCAAGCGTCGGATCGCGGCGGGGGCCGGCGTGCAGGTCCAGGAGGTCAATCGCCTGCTGAAGCAGCACAACCAGATGCAGAAGATGATGAAGAAATTCAGCAAGGGCGGCATGACGAAAATGATGCGGGCCATGAAGGGCCGTCTGCCGCCAGGGTTCGGCTGACAGCACCCGCCGCCGGCTCTTCCCATGAGGCGGATTTCCAGTAGAATAGCGGGTTTACTTGCGGCGGCCCCCGGGCTGGCCGCGTTGCGGTGCCCGGCCTCGGCCGGCGCGGCGCCCAGCGCAAACTGAGGAAATCTGGATCCATGGTGACGATTCGTCTTACCCGGGGCGGCGCGAAGAAGCGGCCCTTCTATCACGTGGTGGTGACCGACAGCCGGAATCGCCGTGACGGCCGTTATATCGAGCGGCTTGGCTTTTTCAACCCGATTGCCGCCGGCAAGGAAGAGGGGTTGAAGCTCGACCTTGAGCGCGTGCAGTACTGGCTGGGCCAGGGCGCCCAGCCCTCCGAGCGCGTGTCCAAGCTGATCAAGCAGGTCGAGAAGCAGGCCGCCTGAGGCTGCCCGCGGCGCGGCTGCGGGGAGCGAGAACATGAGCGCGGCGCGGCGGGTCTTACTCGGCAAGGTCGGCGCAGTGCACGGCGTCCGTGGCTGGGTCCGGCTCTGGTCATTCACGGACCCGCCCCGGAACCTGCTGGATTACGGCGAGTTCGACCTGGGCCGGGGCGGCCAGTGGACCCGGGTCAGGCTGGCCGAGGGAAAGCCGCACGGGGAAGGCCTGGTCGGGCGCTTCGACGGGATCGAGGACCGGGACGCCGCGGCGGAGCTGGTCGGAGCCGACCTGGCAGTGGAGCGGGAAGCGCTTCCGCCGCTGGCAGAAGGCGAGTATTACTGGACCGACCTGGTCGGGCTCGCGGTGGTCAACCGCGAGGGCGTCGAGCTCGGCACGGTAGCGGAGATGATGGCCACCGGCGCCAATGACGTGATCGTCGTCAGCGGGGACCGTGAACGGCTGATCCCGTTCCTGCCGGGGCGGAACGTGGACGAGGTGGATTTGGCCGGCGGCAGGATCGTCGTCGACTGGGACCCGGATTTTTGAGGGCGGCGTCATGCGCTTCGAGGTGGTGACGCTGTTTCCGGAGCTGGTCGCGGCGGTCGGCGGCTGCGGAGTGGTGGGCCGAGCGGTGGCGCGCGGCGACGTGCAGCTGGGCACGACGGACCCGCGCGAGTTCGCGACGGATCCCCACCGCACGGTTGACGACCGGCCCTACGGCGGCGGCCCGGGCATGGTCATGAAAGTCGAGCCGCTGCGGAGCGCGATCCGGGCCGCTCGGGCGAAGCTGCCGCTGGGCAGCCGCACAGTGGTGCTGTCGCCGCAGGGGCGCGTGTTCGACCAGGGGGTGGCGCGGGAATATGCGGCGCTCCCGGGGTTGCTGCTCGTGGCGGGACGCTACGAGGGCATGGACGAGAGAGTCGTTCGCATGGAGGCGGACGAGACGCTGACGGTCGGTGACTACGTGCTGAGCGGGGGAGAGATTCCCGCGATGCTCGTGGTCGACGCGGTCGCCCGGTTGGTGCCGGGCGTGCTCGGTGACGAGGCTTCCGCGGTGGAAGACTCCTTCAGTGACGGGCTGCTGGACTGCCCGCACTACACACGGCCGGAGGAGGTCGACGGTCTGCAGGTGCCGGCAGTATTGTTGTCGGGCGATCACGCAGCCATCCGCCGCTGGCGGCTGAAGCAGGCGCTGGGGCGGACCTGGCAACTGCGGCCGGATCTGCTGGAGCGGCGGCAGTTGTCGGCAGAGGAGCAGGGATTGCTGGCAGAATACATCGCCGAGCGGGCAACCGGCGGCGCGGAATGAACTTGAACTTGACTGGCCTTGGGCCTGGGTGCGGGTGACGACATGAGCAACATCATCGAACAGTTGGAAAAGGAACAGATGCAGCGGGAGGTTCCCGACTTCGGCCCCGGCGACACCGTCGTCGTTCAGGTCAAGGTCAAGGAAGGTAACCGCGAGCGCCTGCAGGCCTTCGAGGGCGTGGTGATCGCGCGCCGCAACCGGGGCCTGAACTCCGCTTTCACGGTGCGGAAGATGTCCCACGGCGAGGGCGTGGAGCGCGTGTTCCAGACCTTCAGCCCGAGCATCGCGAGCATCAAGGTGAAGCGCCGCGGCGATGTCCGTCGGGCGAAGCTCTATTACCTGCGCGAGCGGACCGGCAAGGCCGCCCGGATCAAGGAAAAGGTCTGACCCTTGCTCGGGCGCAGCATCGGCCGGGTGCTCGGCTTCGCGTGGCGGATTCTCGACGGGCTCCGCCGCGTCGTTCACCTCGTGCTGATGCTGGTCGTCCTGGTCGTCGTAGGGGCGCTCCTGGCGCAGCGGCCGGGCAAGCTGCCCGAGAATTTCGCGCTCGTGCTGAACCCGCAGGGAGTCCTGGTCGAGCAATACGCCGGTGATCCGCTCGACCGGGCTCTCGACGAGCTGCGCGGCCTGGACGGCAACCAGGTCCTGGTGAGCGAACTGGTGGACCTGATCGACGATGCGGCCGGAGATGACCGCGTCACCGCCATCCACTTCGAGCTCGACGGGTTCGAGGGCGGCAGCCTGGACAAGCTGGAGCGGGTCTCTGCCGCGCTGGGTCGCTTCCGGGCGACCGGCAAGCCGGTGATCGCTTCCGGCGCCGGCATCGAGCAGGGCCAGTTCTACGTCGGCGCCCACGCCGACGAACTCTACCTGGACCCGGCCGGCGGGCTGTTCTTCACGGGCTACGGCTTCTATCGCAACTATTTCCGCAGCGCCCTGGACAAGCTCTCCATCGACTGGCACGTGTTCGCGGCCGGGGAAGCCAAGAGCTACGGTGATCCCTACGTGCGCGACGACATGTCGGAGGCCGCCCGGGCCAACCTGCGGCCGATCGCCGACGGCCTCTGGGCCGCCTGGCGGACCGCGGTGGCCGAGGCGCGCGGACTGGAGCCGGCGCTGCTCGACGATTACATCAACCGTTTTCTGCCGCGTCTTCGCGCCGCCGACGGCGACACAGCCCGCACCGCGATGGATGCCGGCCTGATCGACGGGGTGCGGACCCTGGCGGAGCTCGAAGAGCAGCTCGCGGAGACCGGTGCGCGCGACGGGGACGGTCACTTCGCCGGGGTCTCTGGCGAGGACTATCTGGCAGCCCGGGAGGCTGCCAGCGCCGGGCTCCCCGAAACTGGAGAAGGCCCCGCGGTGGGGCTGATCGTCGCCCGCGGCAACATCCTTTCCGGGTACCAGCCGTCCGGCAGTATCGGCGACGCCAGTCTGCGTGATCTCCTGCGGCAGGCCGCGGAAGACGAGGACATCCGCGCCGTGGTGTTGCGGGTAGACAGCGGCGGCGGCAGTGCGCTCGCCTCGGAGGCGATCCTGCGGGAGATGCAGATGGTGCGGGACGCCGGCAAGCCCGTCATCGTCTCCATGGGCGGCGTCGCGGCTTCCGGCGGCTACATGATCTCCCTGGCTTCCGACGAGATCTGGGCGCACCCCACGACGGTCACCGGCTCGATCGGCGTGGTCGCCATGTTCCCGAACTTCGGCCGGCTGTTCGATCGGCTGGGAATCAGCGTGGACGGTGTCGGGACGCATCGCTACAGCGGTGCCCTGCGACCGGACGAGCCGCTGAGCGACGAGGTGAAGGAAGTCATCGAGACGGCGGTGGACGGCGTCTACACGCGTTTCAAGGGGCTGGTAGCCGAGAACCGGGGCTTGGAGCCCGAGGACGTGCAGCGCTGGGCCGAGGGCCGGGTATGGCTCGGTAGCGTGGCTCAGGAAGCGGGGCTCGTAGACGAACTCGGCACGCTCGACGACGCGGTGGCCAGCGCGGCCGCGCACGCCGGGCTCGGCGACGACTACCGTCTCGAGACAATCGAGCCGGAGCTCGGCTTTGCCGAACAGCTGATGGCGGACATCCTGTCCCGCGGGGCGCGAGCCGGTCTCGTCCGCCTGCCGGGATCATGGCTGGGCTCAGTTCCGGCCGAGATGCGGACGGTCCTGCAGGACGTGCGCGCCCTCGGTGAGCTGTCGGATCCGCGCGGCCTGTACTACCACTGCTTCTGCGAAGGCCTCTGAGGCCTTCAAGCCGGGGCTCGGAGCTCAGGCCCAGTCGAGGATCACCTTCCCCGACTGGCCAGAACCCATGGTCCTGAAACCCTCCAGATAGTCGCTGGCCGTGAAGCGGTGGGTGATCACCGGCGTCACGTCCAGGCCGCTCTGCAGCATGCTGGCCATCTTGTACCAGGTCTCGAACATCTCCCGTCCGTAAATCCCCTTGATCGTCAGGCCCTTGAAGATCACCTGGTTCCAGTCGATCGCCATTTCGGCGGGCGGGATCCCGAGCAGGGCGACGCTGCCCCCGTGGTGCAGCGTGCGCAGCATGTCCCGGAAGGCGTGCGGATTGCCGGACATCTCCAGGCCGACGTCGAAGCCTTCCTGCATTTCCAGTTCCTGCATCACCTCATCCAGGGTCTGGCGGGTGACGTTCACCGCCCGCGTGGCGCCCATCTGGCGCGCCAGGTCGAGCCGGTAGTCGTTGACGTCGGTGATGACGACGTGGCGCGCCCCCACGTGGCGGGCGATCGCGGCCGCCATGATGCCGATCGGGCCGGCACCGGTGATCAGCACGTCCTCCCCGACCAGGTCGAATGACAGGGCGGTGTGCACCGCGTTGCCGAGCGGATCGAGGATCGAGGCGACCTCGTCGGTGACGGCGTCCGGCAGCTTGAAGACATTGCTGGCGGGGATGCAGAGATATTCCGCGAAGCACCCCTGCCGGTTCACGCCGACCCCGACGGTGTTGCGGCACAGGTGGCGGCGCCCGGCCCGGCAGTTGCGGCAGTGGCCACAGGTCAGGTGCCCCTCGCCGGACACGCGGTCCCCGGGCTGAATGCCCTGGACCTCGCTGCCGATCGCCTCCACGACGCCGACGAACTCGTGCCCGACCGCCATGGGCACCGGAATGGTCCGCGCCGCCCATTCGTCCCAGTTATAGATGTGCATGTCCGTGCCGCAGATCGCGGTCTTCCGGATCCTGATCAAGACATCGTTGGGCCCGGGCTCGGGGCGGCGGATGTCCTGCATCCAGATGCCGGGCTCAGCCTTGGCCTTGACGAGAGCGCGCATGGAGTACTCCGTGATTGAGGGGGTCGTGCCGACGTTTTCGACGCTCGCGCCTCAGCCGATGACGCCGAGCTCGCGACCGACCTTCTCGAAGGCGCCAATCGCCTTCTCGAGATGATGGGTGCTGTGCCCCGCCGACATCTGCGTGCGGATGCGGGCTTCCCCGTGAGGCACGACCGGGTAAGAGAAGCCGATGACGTAGACGCCTTCTGCCAGCAGTCGGTCGGCCATGGCCGTGGCGAGGCGGGCGTCACCGAGCATCACGGGGATGATCGGGTGCGAGCCCGGCTTCAGGTCGAAGCCGAGCCTGCTCATGCGCTCGCGGAAGAAATGCGTGTTGTCCCACAGGCGGCGGCGCAGCTCGCTGCCGGACTCCAGCAGGTCCAGCACCTTGATGGACGTATGGGCGATGACGGGCGCCACGGTGTTGGAGAACAGGTAGGGGCGCGAGCGCTGCCGCAGCCACTCCACGATCGGGCCCCGGGCCGCGACGAAGCCGCCGGAGGCGCCGCCCAGCGCCTTGCCGAGCGTGCCCGTAATGATGTCGACACGGCCGAGGACCCCCTGGCGTTCGTGCGTGCCGCGCCCCGTCGCGCCCAGGAAACCCGTGGCGTGACAGTCGTCGATCATCACCAGGGCGTCGTGCGTCTCAGCCAGCTCGCAGATGCGCGCCAGGTCGGCAATGGTGCCGTCCATGGAGAAGACGCCGTCGGTAGCGATCATGCGTACCCGGGCATCGGTCGCCTCGATCAGCCTGGCCTCGAGCTCGGCCATGTCATTGTGGCGATAGCGGTAACGTCGCGCCTTGGAGAGCCGGATGCCGTCGATGATGGAGGCGTGGTTCAGCTGGTCGCTGATCACCGCGTCCTCCTCGCCCAGCAGGGTCTCGAACAGCCCGCCGTTGGCGTCGAAGCCCGAGGGGTAGAGGATCGTGTCCTCCATGCCGAGGAAGCTGCTGATACGCCGTTCCAGTTCCTTGTGCGGCGTCTGGGTGCCGCAGATGAAGCGGACCGAGGCCATCCCGTAACCGTAGCGATCCAGCGCTTCATGCGCCGCAGCAATCAGCTCCGGGTGATTGGCGAGCCCGAGGTAGTTGTTGGCGCAGAGGTTGATCACCTCGCGCCCGCCAGCGATGTGGACCGCGGCCTGCTGGGGCGAATCGATGACCCGCTCGGACTTGTAGAGACCCTCGGCCTTGAGTTTGGCGATCTCCTGCTGGAGCCGGTCGAGCAAAGCCTGGTTCATCGCGGGTTCCTGCTGAGTGGGAGGCGCGATTATAGCAAGCGGAGCCGCTGCAACCGGAGCCTGCTGCGCGTAAACTGCGCGCATGGGACAGGACAATGTCCGACTCGACCGCTGGCTCTGGGCCGCCCGTTTTTTCAAGACGCGGGGGCTCGCGCAGGCGGCCGTCGCCGGTGGCCACGTGCGACTCAACGGCCAGCGCGTGAAGGCCGCGCGCATGGTGCGGCCGGGCGACCGGCTGGAGGTGACGCGGGGCGAGGAGCGGCTGGAGCTCGACGTCGTCGCCCTGTCGGACCGGCGGGGGCCCGCCAGCATGGCCCGGGCGCTGTATGTCGAGACGGAGGCGAGCGTCGCTGCCCGGGCGGCGGCGCGCCAATTGCGGCGTGACCTGGCGGGCAACAGGGCGCCGGGGGCGCGGCCTGACAAGCGGTCGCGGCGGCGCCTCATCGACCTGACGCGAAGGATCTGAACGGCCGGCCGCCCGGCAGCCGGGCCGCCCGCCAACGCATGCCATGGGGGATCGTGAGTTGAACGCGAACGAACAAATGCTGCACGGACAGCCGGAGGGCGTGCCCTACATTTTCGCTGCAACCGAAACTGCCGACTCGGCGGTGGCGGCGGCCGTGAATCCGCGCTACCTGGCCGATGAGGCGCCGCTGGTGCGCGAACTCGCCGACCTTGCCCGGCTCGGCCCCCAGCAGGGCGAAGCAGTGCGGGCCACGGCCGTGCGCCTGGTCGAGGCCGTGCGCCGGAACCGCAAGCGGCTGAGCGGCCTGGATGCCTTCCTGCAGCAGTACGACCTGTCCAGCCAGGAAGGCGTCGTCCTGATGTGCCTGGCTGAGGCGTTGTTGCGCGTGCCCGACAAGGACACGGCCGACCGGCTGATCGCCGACAAGCTGACCACCGCCGACTGGCGCAGCCATCTCGGTACCAGCGAGTCGACCTTCGTGAATGCCTCCACCTGGGGCCTGATGCTGACGGGCCGCATCATCCGCCCGGCCAGCCGCGACGTGGAGCAGCCCGGCAAGTTCATGCAGCGGCTGGTCAGCCGGATGGGCGAGCCCGTCGTGCGCGGAGCGATGCGGCAGGCAATGCGCATCATGGGGCACCAGTTCGTGATGGGCCGCACCAT
This sequence comes from Gammaproteobacteria bacterium, assembly GCA_050125045.1. Classification (GTDB taxonomy): domain Bacteria; phylum Pseudomonadota; class Gammaproteobacteria; order Steroidobacterales; family XN24; genus XN24. The sequence continues at coordinate 9,654 of JASFEC010000040.1, forward strand.
CGGGGACGCGTTGAAGCGCGCCGCTGGCGGAGAGGGCGCCGCCTACCGCTACTCCTTCGACATGCTCGGCGAGGCCGCGCTCACCGCGGTGGACAGCCAGCGCTACCTGGAGTCTTACCACGCCGGCATCCAGGCCATCGCGACAGCGGACCGCAAGCCGGACTCGATCTTCGCCGCGGACAGCATCTCGGTGAAGCTCTCTGCGCTGTTTCCGCGCTACGAGTTCGCCAAGCGCGAGCGCGTGCTGGAGGAGCTGACGCCAAAGATCCTCGAGCTGGCGGCTGCCGCGCGCCAGGCGGGCGTCGGGCTGACGATCGATGCCGAGGAGGCGGACCGGCTCCAGATCTCGCTCGAGCTGTTCGAGCGGGTTTTTCGCGACCCCGCGCTGGCGGGCTGGGACGGCTTCGGGCTGGCGGTGCAGTCGTACCTGAAGCGCGGGCTGGACGCCTGCCGCTGGGTGATCGCCCTGGCGGAGGAGACCGGCCGCTGCATCCCGGTGCGGCTGGTGAAGGGCGCCTACTGGGATGCCGAGATCAAGCGGGCGCAGGAGAGCGGCCTGGAGGGCTACCCGGTCTTCACCCGCAAAGTGAACAGCGACGTTTCCTTCCTTGCCTGTGCGCGCGCCTTGCTGGCGGCCCGGGGCCGCGTCTATGCCCAGTTCGCCACCCACAACGCGCACAGCGTCGCGAGCGTCATCGAGTTCGCCGGCGACAACCGCCAGTTCGAGTTCCAGCGGCTGCACGGGATGGGCGAGGAGCTGTACGCCGAGGTCATTGGCAAGGACAAGTTCGACCTGCCGTGCCGCGTCTACGCACCGGTCGGTAACCACGAGGACCTGCTGCCCTACCTGGTCCGCCGGCTGCTGGAGAACGGCTCGAACACGTCGTTCGTCAACCGGATCGTCGACGAGGAGGCGCCGCTGGAGCAGATCGTCAGCGACCCGGTGGCGACGGTCGACGCCCTCGAGGCGGTGCCCCATCCACGGATCCCGCCGCCCGCGGCGCTGTTCGGGGAGGAACGCCCGAACTCCCGCGGCATCAACCTGGCCGACCCGGCTGCGCTCCGCCCGCTGGCGGTGGGCATGGGTCACGCCATGTCGCAGCCACGCCGCGCCGTGCCGCTGGTGGGTGGCCACGAGCGTCCCGGTGAGCCGCGCGCGGTGCGCGACCCGGCCGACAATCGGCGCGTCGTGGGCGAGGTCGTATGGGCGTCTCCCGAGCATGCCCTCGAGGCCCTCGAGAGCGCCCACCGGGCACAGCCCCGCTGGAATGCCGCCGGCGCGGCGGCCCGCGCCGCGGTGCTCGAGCGAACCGCCGATCTGTTCGAGGCCAACTCCGCCGAGCTGCTGGCGCTCTGCATCCGCGAGGGTGGCCGCACGCTGCCGGATTCCATTTCCGAGCTCCGCGAAGCCGTGGACTTCCTGCGTTATTACGCGGCGCAGGCGAAGCGGGAGCTCGCGGCACCGGTGCGACTGCCGGGGCCCACGGGGGAGAATAACGAGCTGTCGACACACGGGCGCGGCGTCTTCCTCTGCATCAGCCCGTGGAACTTCCCGCTCGCGATTTTCACCGGCCAGGTCGCGGCCGCGCTGGTCACGGGCAATACCGTCCTGGCCAAGCCGGCCGAGCAGACTCCGCTGACCGCAGCGGCGGCGGTGCGGCTGCTGCACGAGGCCGGGGTTCCGGGCGAGGTGTTGCACCTGCTGCCGGGCAGCGGGCCGGAACTCGGCGGCGCGCTGCTGCCGGACCCGCGGCTGGCCGGCGTCGCCTTCACCGGCTCCACCGAGGTCGCGCAGCTGATCAACCGGACCCTGGCGGCTCGGGACGCCGCCATCGCCACGCTGATCGCCGAGACCGGCGGCCAGAACGCCATGCTGATGGACAGCTCCGCGCTCCCCGAGCAGGTCGTCCTCGATACCGTCCGGTCGGCCTTCAACAGCGCCGGCCAGCGCTGCTCGGCACTGCGGGTCCTCTACCTGCAGGAGGAGGTGGCCGACGGCACGCTGCGGCTGCTGCAGGGATTCATGCAGGAGCTCAAGATCGGCGACCCCGCCCTGCTGGCAACCGACGTGGGGCCGGTTATCGACCGGGAGGCGCTGGAGACCCTGGAAGCGCATGTCAGCCGCATGGAGCACGAACGCCGCGTGCTGGCGCGATGCCACGTGCCGGCCGCCACGGTCAACGGCACCTTCCTGGCGCCTACAGTCGTGCAGCTGGAGAGCATCAAGCAGCTGGAGCGCGAGGTGTTCGGCCCGGTCCTGCACGTCGTGCGCTACGCTTCCGCCGACCTCGACAAGATCCTGGGCGAGATCAACGGCACTGGCTATGCCCTGACGCTCGGCGTGCACAGCCGGATCGACGCGCGGGCGCGCGAGATTTTCGCCAAGACTCGCGCCGGCAACGTCTACGTCAACCGCAACATGGTGGGCGCCGTGGTGGGCGTGCAGCCTTTCGGTGGCTCCGGGCTGTCAGGCACCGGGCCGAAGGCGGGCGGCCCCGGCTACCTGCACCGCTTCTGCACCGAGCGCACCCTGAGCATCGACACCTCGGCAGTTGGCGGCAACGCGAGCCTGCTGTCGCTGTCGGACGGCTGAGGACGGCATGGGCATCAGCATCTTCGACCTGATCAAGGTGGGGGTGGGACCCTCGAGTTCCCACACCATGGGGCCGATGCTGGCCGCGCGGCGCTTTGGCGTCGAGCTGCAGGCGCAGGGACTGCTGGGACGCGTGGCCCGCGTGGGCGTCCAGCTCTACGGCTCCCTCGCGCTGACCGGCAAAGGCCACTGCACGGACCGGGCCATCCTCCTCGGCCTCGAGGGCGAGGTGCCCGAGACCCTGGAGCC
>JASFEC010000041.1:0-12395 GCA_050125045.1 Gammaproteobacteria bacterium
CTCGGGCGCGGGCGTGACCGCCAGACCGGACGGGGTGCCGGCGGGCGCCGTCGCCCCGACAACCACCACGCCGGCCGGGGCTGCGACCTCTCCGTCAGCCTGCGGCAACGGTTCCACTGCCTGCCCGCCACCGACCTGCGCCGTGGGCACCAGCGTATCGTCGAAGGTCAGCGCCGACACCAGCCCGCGCCGGAACTGCAGGCCGCTGGCCTGCGAAGGGACCCGCTGCCCCGAGGCAAGGTTCTCTATCCACCCGCCGAAGTCGGCCGCAAGCTCGCGGGCCGACTCGATTCCGCCGGGCCTCTCGTAATCCATGCGGTAGCGACCGCCGGCGGTCGCCTCGAGGACGAACAGTGCCGGATCCGAGCGCAAGATATCGTGCTCGTCACCTATCTCCCAGAGCTCCCGATAGAACACGACGATCTCGTAGCGGCCGGGAGCAAGCTCCAGCGTCTTGTCGCCCCTCGTCATCATGCCGCTGGCGCCTTCGACCTCGACCCCGTTGATAAGGGCGACTTCGAGCTGCTCCGGGAGCAAGAGCGTCGCAACCGCAGCCTGTGGCACCGTGCCATCATGCAAGGCGACGGGTCCGCTGGCACAACCGGCCAGGAAGACGGCAATCAGGACCACGGGAAGCGACAGGGACCTCGGCATGGCACGAAACTCCGGCTCTCGGGATGACGAGCCCGGAGATTATCACAGCCCGCCGGGGCGCCCTGTTACAGGAGTGTGACGCCTCGCCGGCCCCGCCCGGCTCTTCAGTGTCGGGCGTAGAAAAGCTCGTCGTAGAGCCGAACCCAGTCCGGCCGGTAGACGATCAGCATGCTGACCAGCGCCCCGTTGATGAAGGCTTCCGGGAACAGCACCAGGGGCAGAAAACCAACCAGGGATGTATCGGGCCCGCTGGGCAGCGGCTGGCCCGCCGCCAGCAGCAGGGCGCTGGCCGCCAGCCAGGTGCCGAGCAGCGCCAGCGCGGCGCCGAAGAAGCCGCAGACGAAAATGAAGATGAAGGGGTTGCGCGGCAGCCGGAACCGTGCCGACCAGGCGACCGCCCAGCTGATGGCCGCAGGCAGCACGCCGCTCAGCAGCCAGTTCAGCGGCGCCATCGTCGCCCCGGCCCCGCCCGTTGCAACCAGCGCCACCTCGGCCAGCGCCGTGGCCAGCAGCGCAAGCCGCCAGCCCAGCAGGAGGGCCACCAGCGGCGTGCCGAGGACATGGACGGACAAGCCGGGATCGACCCTCGCACTCACGCTCCAGAGCACCGCCAGCGCGACGGCCGCGCCGAGCAGGAGATGGAGCCGCTCGGGATGCCCGCGGAGAGCCCGGAGGCCCGGCAATGCCACGAGCAGGAGCAGCGCGGCCACTCCGCCGGCCCACAGCGGCAGCGCAGCTGGCATCAGTTGCGACTCGAATTGCATGGCGGCTGGCCGGGACCCCGTGAGCGAATGCAGGCTGCCCGGCGGGGAAGTCCGCCGGGCAGCCCATATTTTACGCGGGGTTGCAGTCAGGGCCGCGCGACCACGCGCTCCTCGTCGCGCTCCAGCCGAATCTCGACGCGGCGCTGCAGTGCCCAGCCGTCCGGGTCCGCGCTCGTCTCGTCCGCGTTCGGCGCACCGTGGCCGGTCACGCGGATCCGGCTTGCGGGAATGCCTGCGGCCACCAGCCGGTCGCGGATCGCGGCTGCGCGCGCCTGCGACAGCGCAAGGTTGTGCGCCTCGGCGCCCCGCGGGTCGGCATAACCGTCGAGCTGGATCTCGAGGGCCGGCACCGCGGCCAGCAGCAGCGCCAGCGCCTCGAGGCTGCCGTCCGCGGCCGCGGGAGGCGTGGCGCTGTCGGTGCGGAAACCGACGCTGAAGGCCAGCCCGTCGGCCAGCTCGGACACGTCCGGGCGCGAGGCAGCCAGCTGGCGCTCATGCGCCAGGTGCCGGTCCAGCTCGACCACGCGGGCCTGCAGCACGCCGTGCTCGGCCTGGAGTTGCCGGCGTTCTCTCGCCAGCACCGCCGTCTCGGCCTCGAGTTCGCCGTGGCGGCGCGCCGCCACCTCGCGGTCGGCGACCACGCCGCCCAACGTCATCCCGGCGATCGCGCCCGGCGGACCGCCGGCGACGGCACCAAGCACGCCGCCGATCACGATACCGACGTCGGTGACACGCGCCTGGGTGTTCGCCTGGTCCGCGAGCGCCGGCGCCGACGCCGTGCCCAGAGCTGCCAGCGTGACCAGTGCAATGATTTTCTGCTTCATGGTGATCCTCCGTTACGGCTGCGGACGGGATGTCCGCCCGGGGAGTCATTGCACTCTCCCGGGCGGACATCCGCGTGGCTTCACGGGGGCGGAAGCGGGACCGATCGTGGCGAATTATGGCTGCGCCGCTCGCCTCAGCCGCCTTTCCTCCACCAGGGCATAGAGCACCGGCACGGTGAACAGGGTCAACAGCACGAAGGCCATGCCCCCGACACTCGGCAGCGCCATCGGAATCATGATGCCGGCACCCCGCCCCGACGACGCCAGCACGGGCAGCAGGGCCAGCATCGTGGTCGCGGTGGTCGCCAGGCAGGGTCGAAGCCGCCGGAGGCCGGCGGCGACGGCGGTCGCGCGCACACCCGCCACGCTGTCCGGCCGCTCCCGCTCGAAACTCTGCCGCAGGTAGGTCGCCAGCACGACCCCGTTGTCGACGGCGATGCCGAACAGCGCGAGGAAGCCGACCCATACGGCGACGCTGAGGTTGACCGTCCCTACCTGGAACAGCTCGCGCAGCTGCGCGCCCAGCAGGCCGAAGTCGAGGAACCAGGGCTGCCCGTAGAGCCAGAGCAGAATGAACCCGCCGGCCCAGGCCACGGCCACGCCGCTGAACACGACCAGCGTGGTCGCGACCGAGCGAAACTGCAGGTAGAGGACGAGGAAGATGATCAGCAGCGCCGCCGGCAGCACCAGGCGCAGGGTGCGCGTTGCATGCACCTGCTTCTCGTAACTGCCGGCGAACTTCCAGTTCACGCCCGGTGGGACCTGCAGCGCCCCCGCCTCCACCCGAGACTGCAGGAAGTCCCGCGCCTGCTCGACCACCTCGACTTCCGCGATACCCGGCTGGCCGCCGAAGGTCACGTAGGCGGTCAGGAAGGTGTCCTCGCTGCGGATCACCTGCGGGCCGCGCGCGTAACGGATCTCCGCCAGTTCGCGCAGGGGAACCTGGGTAGCGTCGGGGGCGGCCACCAGCACGCGCTCGAGATCCTCGAGCTCCCCCCGCAGCTCGCGCTGGTAGCGGACCCGGACCGGGTAGCGCTCCCGCCCCTCCACGGTGGTCGTCACCGTCTGGCCGCCGATCGCCACCGCGACGACCTGCTGCACATCCGCCACGCTGAGCCCGTAGCGCGCGATCGCCGAGCGGTCCAGGTCGATCTCGAGATAGGGCTTGCCCACGACCCGGTCCGCGCTGACGGTATCCGCCCGGATGGCCGGCACCTGGCGCAGCTGTTGCTCCAGGGCGAGGGCCATCCGATCCAACGTTTCCAAATCCGGCGCCCGGAGTTTCAGTCCCATCGGCGCGCGCATCCCGCTCTGCAGCATCACGAGGCGGGTCTCGATGGGTTGCAGCATCGGCGCCGAGGTGGTGCCGGGCAGCCGCGCCGCCGCAACGATCTCGTCCCAGATGTCCTGCGGGGTGCGGATGTGGTCGCGCCACTGCCGGTAAGGACGGCCGTCCTCGTCGTAGGCGTACTCCGGCTTGTAGTGGATCACCGACTCGATCATCGAGATCGGCGCCGGATCCAGCGCCGTGTCGGCGCGGCCGAGCTTGCCGGCGACCAGCTCCACCTCGGGCACCGACAGGATGGCCCGGTCCTGGTATTGCAACACTTCGAGCACCTCGCCGATGGAGGCGTGCGGCATGGTGGTGGGCATCCACAGGAAGGCCCCCTCGTCGAGCCGCGGCATGAACTCGCGGCCCAGGCCCGGGAAAGCGTGCGCCAGCCGGCTCCAGGCCGGGTTCGTGCGTATCTTGGCAGCATCGAGCCCGACCGCCTGGAAAGCGGCCGGCACGAAGCCGAACACGCGGTCGAAGCCGACCCAGCTCAGTCCGCCCAGCAGCAGCACCGCGACCGGCAGCGCGAGAAAGGCCGCCTTGTGCGCCAGGCACCACCGCAGCAGCGCGCCGTAGCCGCGCTTGAACACCCAGAAGGCCAGCAGGATCGCGCCGAGCAGCAGGACCACCAGCAGAAAGTTTCGCCAGCCGCCGGCGGCGGGCCCGAGCGGCTGCCAGGCCATGCTCAACAGGATGCCGACCGCGACCGCCGCAATCATGGTGGCCAGCCAAGGGATCGTCCGGCGGGAAATGCCCGGCGCCCGGTCGAGGCTCGGCCACAGCCGCGGCAGGCGGCGGGCCAGCGCCGCCCGCAGCTGCCCGCCGGCGTCCTGCGGTCTTCGAGCCGCGATGAACAGGTGCGCCGCCGCGGGGACCACGGTGAGCGTGAGGAAGATGGCGCCAAGCAGCACGAAGGTCTTGGTCGACGCCAGCGGGACGAACATCTTCCCCTCGGCGCCGGTCATGGTGAACACGGGCAGGAAACTCACGATGGTGGTGGTGATCGCCGCCACCACCGCCCCCGCCACCTCCCGGGTGGCGCGGAACACCAGCTCGAGCCGGTCCGCGCCGGGCGGCGCCTCGCGCAGGTGGCGCAGCACGTTCTCGGTCACGATCACGCTCATGTCGACGATGGTGCCGATGGCGATGGCGATACCCGCCAGCGCCACCACGTTGGCGTCCACGCCGAGCAGCTTCATCATGATGAAGCCGAACAGCACGGCCAGCGGCAGGGTCGCGCTGATCACCATGGCGCTGCGGAAATGCAGCACCATGACGAGCACGACCAGGATGGTCACCAGGACCTGTTGCACCAGCGCGTCGTTGAGCGTGTCGAGCACCTCGTGGATCAGCCCGGTGCGGTCGTAGAAGGAGACGATCTCCAGCTGGCTCAGCTCGATCCATTCCGGCCACTGCTCCGCCGGCGTCGCGCGCAGCCAGCGGGACCAAGCTTCCTCCGCCAGCTCGGGCGAGCCGGGCCCGGCAAAGGCGGCGAAGCCCTGCCCGGAGGCAAAGGCCTCCAGCTCGGCGCGGGTCGCGCGCGACCAGTCGACCACCGGCTTGGCGGGCAGGCCGGGCGCGATCTCCTCGATCTTCGCCTTGACGTTCTGGATCGCCTGCAGCGGATTGTAGCCCTCGCGCACGATGACCACGCCGCCCACGGCCTCGGCGCCGCCGATGGTCAGGGCGCCGCGGCGCTGGGCCGGGCCGAGCTTCACCGTCGCGACGTCGGCGATGCGGATCGGCACGCGGTCGGGCCCGGCCCGCACGACGGCCTGCTCGAGATCTGCGAGCCGCTCGATGAAGCCCAGCCCGCGCACCAGGTACTCGACACGGTTCAGTTCCACCACGCGCGCGCCGACGTCGAGATTGCTGCGGCGGACGGCGTCGAAGACCTGCTGTAGCGTGACCCCGTGGGCCCGCAGCGCGTCGGGGTCGACGTCCACCTGGTACTCCCGCACGAAGCCGCCGATGGAGGCCACTTCGCTGATGCCCTCGGCGGCGAGCAGGCCGTAGCGGACGTACCAGTCCTGCACGCTGCGCAGCTCGTCCAGGCTCCAGCCGCCCAGAGGCTGCCCGTCCGGGCCGCGCCCCTCGAGGGTGTACCAGTAGACCTGACCCAGGGCAGTGGCGTCCGGGCCGAGCGCCGGGCGCGCTCCTTCAGGCAGCGCGCCGGCGGGGAGACTGTTCAGCTTCTCCAGGATCCGGGCGCGTGCCCAGTAGAACTCGGTGTCCTCGTCGAAGATCAGGAAGATCATTGAAAAGCCGAAGGCCGAGCTGCTGCGCACCTCGCGCACGCCGGGCACGCCCAGCAGCGCCACGGTGAGCGGGTACGTCACCTGGTCCTCGATGTCCTGCGGCGAGCGCCCGGGCCACTCCGTGAACACGATCTGCTGGTTCTCCCCGAGGTTGGGGATCGCGTCCACCGGCACCGGGTCGCGCGGCAGCCAGCCAGTCTTCCAGTCGAAGGGCGCCACCGCCACGCCGGCCACGACGATGACCAGTACCAGCAGGGCGGCGACCAGCTTCTGCTCGAGGAAGAAGCGAATGATGCCGTCGAGCGCGCCGCGCTGATCGCTCATGGCGGCCCGTCCTCCGCCGTCCCGGACTCGACCAGGGTCTCGGCGATCCAGCCGCAGCGCAGCATCGACTCGCCGTGGTAGGGGTTGGCGATCTCCTCGCGGTCCGTCAGCCAGTAGCCGTCACGGCCCTGCACCATCGGGCAGATCGCCCGATATACGGTGCCGGCGCCCTTGGCGCCGAAGCTCTGCACGGCCCGGGTGAGGGCGTCGCTGAAGCGCTCGAAGGCGGGCCGCTGGCCGGCGAGGCCCGGCGCCCGTCCCAGCGCGCCGAGGCCGTCGTGCATGACGGCCGCCAGCTCGTTCCAGCGGGAGCGCGCGGCATCGCCGTCCAGCACCTTGCCGTCGACCTCGTGCAGCGCCTCGTCAACCGCCAGCGCCGCCGCACGGGCCGCTTCGGCATCATCGCCCGCCAGCGCCTCGACCAGCGCGAACTGCGACCTGACGAGCCGGCCGAGACCGAGCCGGAACGACTCAGGCGCCGCCGCCGACAGGTCCGTGGCATCTCCCTCGTGGCTGAAGCTGCCATCGTGGCCCTCGTGCCCCGGGTCGTAGCCATGGTCATGCTCCCCTGCCGGGATCACTCCGGCGGGTGTCTTCACCGCGGTCGCAAGGCTCTGCATCATGCTCGGCCGGCCCCGGATCTGCAGCTCGGCATCGAGCTTGAAAGCACCGTTGACCACGACGAGCTCGCCCGCCGCGAGCCCATCCTGCACCGGGTACCACTCCCCGGCCCTGGGTCCGAGCACCACCTCGCGCCCCTCGTAGGTCGGCTGCTCGGCATCCGGCAGCTGGACGTAGACCACCGCCCGCTTGCCCGTCAGCAGGGGCGCCGAGGCGGGAATCACGACGGGCGCTGCATCCTCCGCGCCCTCCGCCGCCCGCCCGGCGCCTGCGTCCACCCTGCCGCGCACGAACATGCCGGGCTTGAGCCGGCCGTCCGGATTGGCGACCTCGACCCGCACCTGGGCGGTGCGCTTCTGCGAGTCAACCACCGGATCGATGAAGGTGATCTCGCCGCTGAACTCCTCGCCCGGGTAACTCGGGGTCGAGAACCGCGCGGACTGGCCTGGTCGCAGCCACCGCAGGTCCGTCTCGTAGACCTCGAGCTGGGCCCAGAGGCGGCCGAGGTCCGCCAGGCGATAGATCGGTTCGCCCGTCTCGACGTAGTCGCCGACTTCGACCAGGCGCTCGAGCACGACGCCGCCGGCCGGGGCCGGCAGCGCCACATGGTCCTCGACCCGGCCGCGCGCCTCGAGCGCGGCCACCTGGGCCGGGTCGAGACCCAGCAGGCGCAGGCGGTCGCGGGCCGCCTCGACGGTGAGCCGGGCCGACTCGCGGATGACTTCCAGGCCGTCGGGCGCAATGTCCCGCTCCGCGCGGATGGCGTGCAGCAGTTCCTCCTGCGCCGCGATCAGCCGCGGGCTGAAGACGCGGGCCATGGGCTGGCCGGCGCGAACCTCCACGCCGGTGGCGTCGACATACAGCCAGTCAATGCGGCCGGGCACCCAGGCGGAGATGGTGCGCAGCCGCGTCTCGTCGCTTTCGAGCATGCCGAACAGCGGCACCGGCACGGTCACGCCCCGGCGCTCGGCACGCTGCACCTCCACCTGTATCAGCGCGGCGGCGCGTGGCGACACGCTGAGCCGGGGCAGTTCCGCATCGTCGTCGCCAGCCTCCCCGGTGGGCACGGGGATCAGGTCCATGCCGCACAGCGGGCACTTGGCGTCCGGGTCGGCGCTGCGGACCTGCGGATGCATGGAGCAGGTGTACGCCTGGGCCTCGGCCGCCGCCGGGCTCTCGGTGGTCGCAGCGCGCCGGGAGGCGCCGCCGTCGCCCGACAACCAGCCGGCGACGAGGTAGCCGACCACCAGGCCGGCGAGCGCCAGCCAGAGCGGCAGGAATCGGTTCGGGAAAATCTTCATGGTTGTTCCTCCGGGGTCGGCCCGGCCGCCGGCTCGCCCGCCAGCGCGCGCACGCGCGCCGCCGCGATGCCCCGGTCCGCAGCCGCCCGTTCCTGCGCGAGCTCGAACTCGAGCCATGTGCGCTGGGCGTCGATCAGGTCGGTGAAACCGGCGTCGCCGGCGCGGTAGGCGGCCTCGGTCGCCTCGAAAGCATGCCGCGCCCGGGGCACCAGGGTGCCGCGATAGAGCTGCAGCTTGCGCTCCCCCTCGCGGTACTCGAACAGGGCCGTCTGCAGCTCGGCTTCGACCGCCAGCTCGCTCGCCCGGACATCGCGGCCGGCCGCCTGGAAGCGCGCCTGCGCCTCGTCCAGCCCCGCGTCGTAGCGGCCCTGGCGGATGGGGAGGCTGATGGAAATCATCCCGACCAGCATGTCGGCGCCGCCGCCGTCCATCGCGGCCATGCGCGCGCCGGTGTCGCGCCCGTACTCCACCCCCAGGCGCACGTCGGGGTAGTACGCCTTGCGGGCGAGCTCGACGGCGTGCCGCTCCCGCTCGATCAGCTCCCGGGCCAGGCCGATGCGGGGATTTGCCGCGCGGACGCGCTCCAGCCAGGCGGCAAAATCCTGCTCGCGCAACGGCTCGAGCGGCTGCAGCGAGGGCGCCGCCGGCGGCGGCAGGCGCAGGTGCGCCGGCCTGCCCAGCAGGGCGTTCAGCCTTGCTGCAGCCGGAGCGAGCGCATCGAGCAGCGAGCGCAGCCGGTCGTCGAGCCGTCCGAGTTCTACCTGGGCCCGGCTCACATCAGCCTGGTTGCCCAGGCCGGCGCGGTACCGGGCGCGCGCCACGCCCTCGAGCCGCAGCACGAGCTCGCGGTTGGCGCGCGCGGTCTCGACCGCCTGGTGCACCCAGGCGTAATCGAGCCAGGCCGCAGTCACCTGCTCGGCCAGGGCCAGCCGCAGGGTCTCGTGGCGCCGTCCGTCGGCGCCGGCCTCGCGCGCGGCGACCTCGCCGCGCAAGGAGCGGGTGCCGAACCAGGGGAGGGACTGCGACAGCGAGTAGCGCTCGCCCATGTACTCCGGGTCAGCGTCGACCTGGTCGAGCACCAGCCCCACGCCCAGCTGCGGGTCCGGCAGGGCCTCGGCCTGCGGCACGCGCCGCTCGGCGGCGCGCCAGCGCTGCAGCGATGCGGCCAGCTGCGGGTTGTGCGCCTCGGCGTAGGCGATCAGCTCGGGCAAGCCGGCACCGGCGGTCAGGTCCGGGCCCGCCGGGCCGGGCTCGGCCCGGGCCGCTACCCCGGTGACAAGCAGGCCTGCCAGCAATGCCGGCGCAACGCGCCGAATGAAATCGATACTGCGGCCGGGTGCGGCCGCGCGGAAACGAGACATGGAACACCTCCGTGGATTCGAGAGAGAAAACCCGAATCGGAGGCGCTAGTCGTTGAGGACGCAGTTTCTCAGGTGGAGGCGCGGCCCGCCGGGATCCGGCGGCGCCCGCACGAGTTGGCGCGGTGGCGCCTGGCGTGCTGCCGGCAGGACGGCAGGCTCGTAGCCGGACGCCGGCAAGGCGACCAGCTGGAGATCGACCTTGGGCACGGCGGGACTGCGCCCGTCGAAGTCATAGCCGTCGATGTAACTGCAGCTGCCGGCGCCTTCGGGCTCATGGCAGGGCGGCGGCGGCTCCGGGCAGTGGGGGCAGTCGCCCCCCAGCAAGGCCTCTGCAGCCATCAGGCAAGGCGCCACGGCCATATTCGCCCACACCGCCAGGAACAGCGTGGCGGCGAAAGCGGCGAGACCGCGGCGATGGCGACGAAGCGACTGCATACTGACCTCAGACCCAGGCACGGCAAGCCTAGTTCCCGCCGGCACCCGGATGCAAGCGGCCTGTCCCCGTCCTGTGGGTCCGGTCACGCCGCGCGCGGCGGCCCGATCAACCCCGCGGGCCGATGCGCTGCAGGGCGGCGATGCGCTCGTCCAGCGGCGGATGGGTCATGAACAGGCGCTTCAGGCCCTGCGCCCGGTGCCCGGAGATGCCGAAGGCCGAGAGCTGGTCCGGCAGGCTGGCGTTGTGACCCTGTTTCAGCCGTTCCAGGGCCGCGACCATGTTGTGCCGCCCCGCCAGGCGGGCGCCGCCCGCATCGGCCCGGAACTCGCGCTGGCGGGAGAACCACATGACGATCATGCTGGCCAGGATGCCGAGGACCAGCTGGGCGATGATGGTCACGATCCAAAAGCCCGGGCCGTGGCCGCGCTCGGTGCGGAACACGACGCGGTCCACCACGTGACCAATGACGCGCGAGAAGAAGATCACGAAGGTGTTCACCACGCCCTGGATCAGCGTCAGCGTGACCATATCGCCGTTGGCCACATGGCTGACCTCGTGGGCCAGCACGGCCTCGGCCTCTTCTCGCCGCATGCTCCGGAGCAATCCTGTGCTGACCGCGACGAGGGCGTTGTCCCGGCGCGCGCCGGTGGCGAAGGCGTTGGGTTCCGGTGCGTCGTAGATGGCCACCTCGGGCATCCCGATACCGGCCTCGCGGGCCTGGCGCCGCACCGTTTCGACCAGCCAGGTCTCGACCTGCCCCGAAGGCTGGGTGATCACCTTCGCGCCGGTCATGCGCTTGGCGCTCCACTTGGAGATGGCAAGCGAAATCAGTGAGCCGCCGAAGCCGAAGATCGCGGCGAAGACCAGCAGCTGGCCGAGGTCGAGGTCGACGCCCTGCTCATCGAGGACACCCTCGAAGCCGATCAGGCTGAGCACGATCGACAGCACCAGCAGCACAGCGATGTTCGTAACCAGGAACAGGAAGATGCGCTTCATCACGACTCTCCTCATGCGCCCCGCGGGCGCTTTCGACGATCTGGGGACGATCGCCGCCAAAACAAGACCCTAAGAAGACCCTCCGGAGGGCTGCCGGGTTCCCGCCGTCAGGCAGGTCCGGCCGCCGCCACGGCTCCCTTGTTGACGCCCTCGTAGACCCGCACCCGGAACGCCGTGCCGGGACTGAGCCGCGCCAGCTCGCCGGCGACGTAAGCCGCCAGGCACTCCACCGTGGTGTCGGCCGGCACGAGCTCGCAGCGCTCGGCCCACAGCTCCAGCTCGAACTCGCCCTGGCCCGCCTCGTAGCCGAAGCGCCAGGCCGCGCGCTCGCCGAGCGTGGTCTCAGCCACCCTGTCTTCGTCGGAGCCCAGGTAGATATCCTGCCAGCGATCAGCCCAGTACCTCTCCCAGTGATCGTTGCGACGGCCGTCCACGTACACCTCGATTCGCGAACGGTGGCCGTGCGCGATGCGCTGGCAGTTGCCCCCGTGGCGTTTAAGCCCGTGGCTGTAATGGTAATACGCGCCGGGCACGCCCTCCTCCCGGAGCGCTACGCGGGCCGCCGTGACGTTGGGCGGCATCACCGTCACGACGCACTGCTCCAGGCAGCGCCTCAGCACCGGCATGGTTATCGTCGCCGCGTCGACGACGCATACGGCCTCGCCGGGCGATCGGAGGCGCAATCCCGCCGCGGGGGCCTCGATGCGAACCGCGCCGGTGCCGGCGGCGGTGTCGACTTCCAGCCAGCCACAGCCGCCGGGAACCAGCAGCTTGTGGTCCGCGAAATCCTCCACCGCCTGCCGGGCGATGCGCTTGACCTCGCCGAAATCCAGCACCATGGACTGTGGGTCCAGCGCCCCCTCGAGCTCCAGGTCGACGATCCAGCTTTCGCCCACCAGGCCGCGCTCGCGATCGAGGCGCGAGAAGTCGAGCACCGTCAGTTGTTCGACGAAGAGACAGGCCATGAGGCTTTCAGTCCAGAGACTCCGGGCCGGATTGTACCCCGCCCCCCTGTTGCGGGCTGCCGGGCCGTGAGAGGCTATAGCCTCCAGGATCCACCGTCGGGGAGGAGGAAATAGTGACGCCCCGCAAAGTCGAAACGCGCCGTGCCAGGCCCGGCATGGCGCCCGGCCATGCCATCGAGTCGGCCGCCCCGGACAGCAGCGGCGTGACGATCCACTGGCAGCGCTACAACGACACGGTCCTCCGCGAGGAGCCGGCCATCGGGCTCGACGCCCTCGCGCTGGAGGACGTGCACAACGGCCAGCAGCGCAGCAAGCTCGAGCTCTACGGGGGCCACAGCTTCATGGTGATTTCGGTCCCGGTCCTGTCCGACGCCGGACTCGAGGTGGAGCAGCTGAGCCTGTTCCTGGGCCCCCACTGGGTGATCAGCTTCTGGAGCGGCGACCAGGTCGACAATCTGACGGAACTCACTGCCAGCCTGCACGAGATGCACCTCAGCGCCATCAGCCAGCGCATGAATGACGTGATGCGGCTGCTCACCGTCATCGCCACCATCTTCA
>JASFEC010000042.1:0-12288 GCA_050125045.1 Gammaproteobacteria bacterium
AGCGCCAGGACGTAATTTCGATGGCCAAGACCCTGCTGCTCTACTCGGGCGTATACGGACACACGCGCCGGATCAGCGAGCGCATCAAGGCGACACTGGAGCGTCACGGCCACCACGTCGAGCTTGTGCCCGTAGCCGACGGTGCCGATCCCTCCGCCTTCGACGCGGTGCTGATCGGCGCCGCCATTCGCAACGGCAAGCACAATCGGGCGGTGCTGGACTTCATCGACCGGCACAAGGCGACCCTCGACGCGAAGCCCAGTGCTTTCTTTTCCATCAATCTCGTGGCGCGCAAGCCTCACAAGAACACGCCCGAGACCAACCCCTACACCAAGGCTTTCGTCGCCAAGAGCCCGTGGCAGCCGAAACTGCTCGGCGTGTTCGGCGGCGACCTGGACTACCAGCGCTACAGCGCCTTCGACCGCAACGTCATCCGCTTCATCATGTGGCTCACCAAGGGCCCGACCGATCCGGACACGAAGGCCGAGTACACCGACTGGGACGAAGTGGACCGCTTCGCCGAGCGCTTCGCCCGACTCGCGGCGGCCGGCTGAGGCCGGACGTGGGGGGCGGATCAGACGCGGGCGGCCGCCAGCACTTGTTGCTGGCGCTGCTGGCGACCTGGCTGGTCCTGACCAGTCCCTGGGTGCACATGCTGCGCCGGATACCGCGCAACGCGGGGTGGCTCGACTACGCCCACATCGGCCTGGGCCTGCTCGCGGCTGTCCTGGCCGTGACCTATTTCCTGGCCTGCTGCCGAGGTGGTGGCTGGCGCGTCTACTTCCCCTGGGCCGGGGGCAACCTGGGCCCGGTAGTCCGCGATCTGCGCGGCCTGGCCCGGCGCGAAATCCCGTCCGCGGAAGGCGGCGGCCTGTTCGCCCTCGTCGAGGGCCTGCTGCTGCTGGCGACCCTGGCGGCCGGCGTGACGGGCGTGGCCTGGCTCGTGCTGGCCGGGAGTGCTGAGGCCGTCTACTGGCGCGGCTACCACATCGCTGCCGCCCAAGGCATGATCGTCCTGCTCGTGCTGCACGTAGTCACGGTCTCGCTGCACCTGCTCGATTTCGTCAGGGAGTGAGACGGCGGCGCGGGCCGCCGCCCTGCGGCCTGCCTCGCTTGCGCGGCGGCTCAGAGCTGCGGCAGCTTCAGTACCCCGAAAGCGTCCTGCGTCAGGCTGCCGAGATAGAGCCGCCCGCCGGCCTCGGTGACGCTGGTCACCGGGGCGAAGCTGCCCGAGCCATCGTGTTGCAGGTTGTGGGTGACTTCGCCATCGAGCGACAGGCCGAGCACGAAGGCGTGCGGCGCCGGCTGGGGTTGCAGGAACTGAGGCATCCGGTAGACGACTTTGCGCAGCCACGGCAAGCCCGACATCGCGTCGAGCATCGGGTTGCGCACGGTGAAGAGGGCCAGCCAGTAGGTGTCGCGGCCATTGCTCGAGATCCCGTCAGGGATGCCGGGGAGGTTGTCGATGAAGATCTCGTGGGTGCCGGCCCGCTCGCCCGCAAGCCAGTAGCGCAGCACGTTGTAGCTGCCGGTCTGCGCCACCAGCAACGAGTTGCCGTCGGGCGCCAGCGCCACGCCGTTGGCGAACTGCAGGCCGTCGAGCAGCACCGTGACGCCACCGGTGGCGGGATCGTACTTCATCAGCCGGCCGTTGCCGCCGTGCTCCAGCACGTCGTCGCGCGCCTTCATTTCGGGGCCGAATTTCCATGAGGCGTCGGTGAAATAGATGGTGCCGTCCGCGGCGATATCGAGGTCGTTGGTGAAGCCGAAGGGCAGCCCGTCGGCCTCGGCGGCCAGCACCTCGATGGTGCCGTCGGTCGCGACCCGCAGCAGCCCCCGGTGACCGTCGCACACCACGAGGCGGCCAGAGGGGTCGAGCTCGAGCCCGAGCGGGCGACCGCCCGTGCGTGCGAATACCTCCGGCGAGCCCAATCCCGGCACGAAACGTGCGATCCGGCCGTCCTCGTACCCGACGTAGACCGTGCCGTCCCGGGCGATCTCCACGTCCTCGGGACCCAAGCCGACGCCGCGGCCCACGCGACGCACCGCGGCAAGGCGATCGTTGGCCGCGTACGGCCCCTCCAGCGCGGGTGCGAGCGGCGCATCCCAGGCCACGGGCTCGATCGGCACCGGCGAGGTCGTCAGCCACACCAGCGTGGCGATGATCACGGCGAGCAGGACCTTCATGGCGACTCCTTCACGGCGGGGCTCAGGCTGCCAACTCGTGCAGCGCCGCCTTGAGCGCGGCCGGCAGCCGGTCGCGCAGGCGCTCGGGTTGCGCCAGCTGCGCGGCGATCAGTCGCGTGGCGAAAGGCCGGGCGGACTCGATGATGTCGATATCGGGATAGATTGCGCGGGCCACGCCCTCGACCGTCACCAGCGCCTTCACGAGCAGGCCGTAGCCCGCCGGGATCGGGATGCGAAAGTCGGCCAGCATCTCGAGAAAGCCGAGCGCAAAGCCGCGGATGTCGGCCTGGCCCGGGCGTACGAGATGTGCGCGCATCAGGCGGTCGACGCGCTCGCGCACGGCGCTCTCCTGTGCCGCCGGGATCGCCAGCCCGAGCTCGCGCGAATAGCGCAAGGCGCGGTCGGCATCGCCGTAGACCGTGGCCACGAGCACCTGGGCGATGGCGATGCGCTGGGCCGGCGTGGTGCGGCCGGTGATGCCGAAATCCAGGTAGCAGATTTGCCCCGCCGGCGTGACGAACAGGTTCGCGGGATGCAGGTCGGCGTGGTAACGCCCATGCACCAGCACCTGGCGCATGAAGACTTCCGCGCCGTGTGTAGCCAGCGCCCGGGCGTCGATGCCGGCTCGCTCCGCCTCGCCCAGCGCGTTCAGCCGCCACCCGCGGACGAACTCCGTGGTGAGCACCCGGCGCGTGCTCAGCGGCCAGACGACGCGGGGCACCACGATCAGCGGGTCGTCGGCGAAGTCGCGCGCAAAGCGATCGGCGACCCGGCCCTCGTTGCGCAGGTCGAGCTCGCTGGCCAGCGTTCGCTCGAACTCTGCCAGCAATTGCCGCGGACCCCAGCGCGCCAGCCGCGGCAGGCGCTCGAGATGCCCCGCCCAGCGGCGTGCCACGGCGAGATCGGCCGCGATCATCGTGCCGATCCCCGGCCGGACGACCTTGACCGCCAGGGGCGTGCCGGCCCGCAGCAGGCCGCCGCCCACCGCCCGGTAATCCCGGGCCAGCACGGCGCGATGCACCTGGGCGATGGAGGCCGCGGCGACCGGTTCCGGGTCGAAGCTCGCGAACAACGACTCGGGCGCGGCGCCCAGCTCGCGGTGGATGATCTCGCGGACGGTCGCTGCGGGCACCGGGGGTACGCGATCCTGCAGGCGCTCCAGTTCGAACACCGTCTCCGGCGCGAATACGTCGGGCCGCACGGAGGCAAGCTGGCCGAGCTTGATGAAGGCGGGGCCGAGCTCCTCGCAGGCAAGACGTGCCTGGCGCGCGTAGACGAGGCGGCGGGCATGGCCGCGCACGAGGCCGAACCGGGACCCGAGCAGCGCGCGCAGCCATCGGCGCAGGGCGATGGCGGCAATGGCCCGGCCGCGGTGCGCCATCGCCTAGTCCCCGGAGCGCGCGAGGAGGGCGTCGATGGAGGCCTGGAGTGACTCGATCCGGCCGCGCAGCTCCGCCAGCTCGAAGGAGAGCGCATCCAGGCGCTGCGAGACGCCCGCGGTCTCGTCCGGTCCGCCGTCGCCGGCCGGGTGCGCCGCGAGTTCGGACTTGAGCTGTTCCTTCTCCTGGTCCACGAGGGCAGCGAGACCGTCGACGAAGGCTTCCGGTCCGCCGGGGCTCCCGGGTTGCTGCTCACGGCCGCGGGCGATCGCGGCCTTCCAGCCGTCGTCGGCACTTTCGTGCAGCAGCGCCCAGGCGGCGAGGAATCGAACGAAGTCGGTCATGTGCTCGGATCCGGCAGCAGGGACACGGCTCCAGTATAGCCAGCCGGCGCGACGGCTTGGGAGCCGTGCGCGCCGGTGTTAGCTTAGGCGGGGTCCAGCCAGGGCGGGCAGGGAGCAGGACGGGTGGCCGATATCCCCGAGTGGTTCAAGATCGCGTACACCGCGCTGGTCGTGGCATTCATCATCATCTACTGGCCGCGCCACGGCCCCGCTAACTTCCTCTGGTTCTCCGACGTCGCTCTGATCGGCGCAGTGCCGGCGATGTGGCTGGAGAGCGCCCTGTTGTCCGGCGTGCTCGCCTGCATGGTCCTGCTGCCGGAGATCCTCTGGAACGTGGACTACGGGCTGCGGCTGCTGCTCCGGCGCCGGATCACCGGGCTGACGGAGTACATGTTCGATCCCTTCATCCCCCGCTGGCTCCGCGCCGTGTCGCTGTTCCACGTGCCGCTGCCGCTGGTACTGGTCTGGCTGGTCGCGGCCTATGGGTACCCACCGGAGTCCCTCTGGTGGTCGGTCGTGGCCGGCGCCGCCATCCTCGGCCTCAGCCGCGCTTTCAGCAGTGCGGAAAAGAACATCAACTGGGTTTTCGGACCCGCCCTGGTGCAGCATCGGCTCAGCCCGTCGGCCTACCTGATGCTGCTCTATCTCTGCTTCCTGGGCCTGGTGTTCGTGCCCTCGCACCTGCTACTGCTGAGGCTGTTCTAGGGCTCGACGTCCACCGGTTCAGCCGAGCGACTCGAGGCTGACTGGAAGCGATGGGCCCCGTAGCGCAGGAGCAGCACGGCGATCGCCAGGATCAGCACGGCGCCCGTGGTGACCAGGATCCGCAGCTCGCTCAGGTCCTCGGCACTGATCAGCTTCCGCGTCATCACGGTGATCGTGATGTAGAGCAGGAACTCCACGGGAAGCTCGTCGGTACGGAAGTAGATGCCGACCATCGCGCCGAGCTCGAGATAGATGAAGAGCAGCAGGATGTCGTGCAGGCTGACGTGCCGGGCCGCGATCATCTCGAACACGAACATTGCCGCTGACCAGAAAATCGCCGCCCCGATCACGAACAGCGCCAGGAGCTGGAAGGCGACCACCAGTCGGTCACCCATCCGCTCGGCGACGTTCTTCGCGTGTACGGCTGCCTCGTCGGTCGCTTTTGTCGTTCCCATGGCGTCCCCCAATGCATGCAACGGCTCCGAGCCTAGCGCAAACGGAGTCGCTGCGTGAGGGCGGGGATTCAGGCGACGGCGCGGGGGTCCAGCAGCAGCCCGGTGGTTTCCGGTCCGAGCACCGTGGACATGGCATGCGGTCCGGGCTCGGGATGATCGCGGTTGAAGTGCGCGCCGCGGCTCTCGCAGCGCAGGCGGGCGCTGCGGGCCACCAGCAGCCCGACGCAGGCCAGGTTGCGCAGCTCCAGCAACTCGGGCACCGGGCCGAAGCGGCCCAACAGAGCCCGGGCGCGCGCCTGCAGCGCTTCGAGCCGGGCGGCAGCGGCGGCCAGCCCGTGGTCGCTGCGCACGATCCCGACCTCGCGCGACATGATGCGGCGCAGGCCCTGCGCCAGCTGGCGCGCCTCGGCCGCGGCCCGCGCCGGCAGGGGTCGGAGGACGGCGCGGAGGGCTCGGGGCGCGGCGGCGGTGTCCAGTGCGAAACCGCGCGGCACGTCCGCCAGGATCGCGGCTGCCGCCGCCTCCCCATACACCAGCCCCTCGAGGAGCGAGTTGCTGGCCAGGCGGTTGGCGCCATGCAGCCCTGTCCACGCGGTCTCGCCGATGGCGTAGAGGCCGGCGAGGTCGGTCTGGCCGGCCCCCCCGGTGACGACCCCGCCACAGGTGTAGTGGGCGGCGGGAGCAACCGGTATGGGCTCGCGCGTGATGTCGATGCCGACCGCCAGGCAGTGCTCGTAGGTATTGGGGAAATGCCGCCGGACGAAGTCCGCCCCGGCATGGCTGATGTCCAGCAGCACGAATTCCAGCTTGTGCGCGGCCATCTCGCTATGAATGGCGCGCGCCACGATATCCCGCGGCGCGAGCTCGGCGCGCGCGTCGTAGCGATGCATGAAGCGCTCGCCGTCGGGCAGCAGCAGCCGGCCGCCTTCGCCGCGCACCGCCTCGGTGACCAGCCAGCCCTCGGCGTCCGGGTGGCGCAGGGCGGTCGGGTGGAACTGGACCATCTCCATGTCGGCGACCCGGCAGCCCGCCCGCCAGGACAGGGCGATGCCGTCCCCGACCGGGCGGGACCGGTTCGTGGAGATGGCGTAGATCCCCGAAGCGCCGCCGGTCGCGAGCACCACGTGGTCGGCATGCAGCGCGCGCAGCAGGCCGCGCTCCAGGTCCAGTACCTGCGCCCCGCAGCACCTGCGGCCGCCCGGCACCGCGGGATTCGTTTCCACGAGCAGGTCGACCGCCGCATGGCGCTCGAGCAGCGTGATCCGGGGATGAGCGCGAAGCCGCCGCAGCAGCGCCTCCATGACTGCTCGACCCGTGGTGTCGGCCGCGTGCACCACCCGGCGCCGGCTGTGGGCACCTTCCTGGGTCAGGTCGAGCTCTTCGCCGTCGCGGTCGAACTGCACGCCCTGGCTCAGCAGCCACTCGATGGCCGCCGGGGCACGCTCGACGACTCCGCGCACGGTGGACTCGCGGCACAGCTCACCCCCCGCCGCCAGCGTGTCGGCCAGGTGCAGGGCGGGGGAGTCGTCGGGCGCGATGGCAGCGGCGATGCCGCCCATGGCCTGGTTGCTGGCCGAGTCCAGCAGCGGCGTTCGGGCCAGCACCGTGACGTGCCGCCCGGCGTCGGCGAGGCGCAGCGCAACCGAGGCGCCGGCGACGCCCGCGCCGACGACCAGGATGTCACTGAGTTCGCGGCCGTTCATGCGACCTCGAGCATGGCCTCGACAGCCTTGCGGGCCCGCTGTGACACTTCGGGATCGATGGTGATCTCGTGGGTGCCCGTCTGCAGCGAGCGCAGGATCTTGGGCAGCGTGATCCGCTTCATGTGCGGGCACAGGTTGCAGGGCCGGACGAACTCGACCTCGGGGTGTTCGACGGCGACGTTGTCGCTCATCGAGCACTCCGTGATCATCACCACGCGGTCCGGGCGGTGATCCCCGACCCAGTCGATCATGCCCTTGGTGGAGCCGACGTAATCGGCTTCGGCGAGCACGTCGGGCGGGCACTCCGGGTGGGCGATGACGCTGATGTGGTCGAACTGCTTGCGGTAGTCCCGCAGCTCCCGGCCGGTGAAGCGCTCGTGCACCTCGCAGGCGCCTTCCCACAGCAGGAGTTCCACGTCCGTCTGGCTGGCCACGTAGCGGCCGAGGTATTGGTCGGGCAGAAAGATGACCCGGTCCACGCCGAGGGACTCGACGATACGCACCGCGTTACCGGACGTGCAGCAGATGTCCGACTCGGCCTTCACGTCGGCGCTGGTGTTGACGTAGGTCACCACCGGCACGCCGGGATGCTGCTCCTTCAGCCGGCGTACGTCGGCGCCGGTGATGGAATCGGCCAGCGAGCAGCCGGCCCTGGGATCCGGGATCAGCACGGTCTTGTCCGGGCAGAGAATCTTGGAGGTTTCGGCCATGAAGTGGACGCCGCACTGCACGATAATCCCGGCGTCTGTCATGGCCGCCTCGCGCGCCAGGCCGAGCGAGTCCCCGGTGTAGTCGGCCACCCCGTGGAAGATCTCGGGCGTCTGGTAGTTGTGCACCAGCAGCACGGCGTTGAGCTCGCGTTTGAGCTCATTGATGGCCGCGATGTAGGGCGCGTGCACGCCCCACTCGGCTTCCGGGATCACGTGCCGGAGACGCTCGTAGATGGGGCGCGTCTGGCGCGCAACTTCGGGCGTGTAACTGAGCTCTGTCGTCATTCACTTATACTCAAAATGAGCAATAGTCCTGTCCAAAAAAAGGCCGAATCACAGGCCAATGCTTATGCTACGCCGGAGCATAACGAATGTCCAGTCGCGTCGGGCCGTTCCCGGTTTACCGTCCCCGGTAGCTGAGGGCGCCTACGCCGGGCGCCCGCCGTTCTCGCAGCACTTCGCGGCGGAAACGGAACAGCTCCGCCGGCCGGCCCCCGGTGTGGGTATCGATCCGGCCGGTCTTCTCGACCAGTCCGCCGCGGTCCACCAGGCGGCGGAAATTCTGGGTATGCAGCCGCAGCCCGGCCAGCGCCTCCACAACGCGCTGCAGCTGGGCGAGGGTGAACTGCTCCTCGACCAGCTCGAAGACCAGCGGCCGGTAGCGCAGCTTGCCGCGCAACCGGGCGAGGCCCGTGGCCAGGATCCGGCGATGATCGTGGGCCATCGGGCGGCCGAACAGCCGCATCCCCTCTGGAGGCTGCTCGCCGCGATCCGACCACGATTCGGCCGTCAATCCCGCCTCGTACAAGAGCTCGTAGCGCTCCAGCACGCGGTAGCCGTCCCAGCCGGCGCCGCCGAGGCCGAAGCAGATCTCGGTACGCTCGAGGCGGCGGTCCCGCTCTTCCTGCGAGCCGGCCCGGCGCGACCAGGCCTGCAGCGCCTGGTCGATGGCGGCGAGCACCGCCGGCCGCTCGTTGCGCCAGTCCTCCCAGGGCAGAAAGCCGTAGCAGCCCATCCAGCGGCCGCCGGCCGCCTCCGCCGGGAGGTCCTGGGTCAGGGCGAGATAGGCCACCGACAGCATGCGGGGTCCGCCGGCGCGCTCGCGCGGATCACGGCCCTCGTCGCCGAAGGTGTAGAGCTGCTCCACATAGCCGAGCTTGCGCCCGGTCTGGCGGCGCACCCACCCGCGCAGCCCGAGTTCGAGCGTGCGGTCCCGCTCCGGGTCGAGCGCGCCCGAGGGCAGCCTGGGCGGGCCGGACTCGTCGCCCACGGTCAGGACCCGGGGAGCGTCATCCCGCACGGAGACGATGACGGCGTTCAGCCCGACGGTGATCGCGCGGCTCATTGCTGCTCGAGCGCGGCGCCGCACTGGCGGCAGTGGTGGGCGTCGGGCTCGTGACCCTTGAGGCCGCAGTCGGGGCAGGTACGCCGGCTGCGTCGCCGGCGGTTCGCCTCCGAGAACTCGCTGAAGAAGATGCCCATGGGCACGGCGATAATGCCGTAGCCCGTAATCATGATCAGCGCAGCGATGAACTTGCCGGCCGTCGTTACCGGGGTGATGTCGCCATAGCCGACCGTGGTCAGCGTGACGATCGCCCAGTACATGCTCTGCGGGATGCTCGTGAAGCCGGCTTCAGGTCCTTCCAGGAAATGCATGAGGGTGGCGAACACCACGACCAGCGTGAGGACGACATAAATGAACACCAGCGTCTTGCGCCAGCCCGCCTTGAGCACTTCGAGCAGGATGTTGGCCTCGCCGATATAGCGGTTCATGTGCATCACGCGGAACAGGCGCAGGATGCGCAGCACGCGGATCACCAGCATGGGGCCGGTGCCGGTGAGGATCAGGCCGAGGTAGGTCGGGATGATCGAGAGCAGGTCGACGATGCCGTAGAAGCTGCGGGCATAGCCCCAGCGGCTGCGGACGCAATACAGGCGCAGGAAATACTCCAGCGTGAAGGCGAAAGTGAAGCACCATTCGATCAGGTACAGGAGGCGCCCGTGGCGCGCGTTGACGTCCTGCACCGTGGTGAGGATCACCACCGTCACGCTCACCATGATGGCCATGATGAGCAGCACGTCGAACAGCATTCCCGCCCGTGTGTCGGAGCGGAAGATGACCCGGAACAGCTGCTCCTTGCCGGGGCCGCTGCCCGCCTCGTGGCGTGCCCCCGTCATCGAGCTGCCCCGTCTGTGGGCAGCGTCATCGACTCTTCCTGCACGCCGAGAAGCACGTGCCGGGCGCGCAGTTCCTCGAGGATGCCGGCGCCGCCGTTGACCACGGCCTCGGGATCGGGATGTTCCAGCTCCGCCGCGATCTGCCGGAGGCAATCCCGCCCGCTGGTGGCGCCGATCGCCCGGTCCAGCAACTCGAGCAGGCGCGCCGTCACCGGATTGATCTCCAGGAAGCCGATCTCGTCCGCCCGGTTCCGGTAGACCACCAGACGCGTCGGCTCGGCAGGCGCTTCGGTCGGCTGGTACGCGGGGGAGATGCGATGCACCGGCCAGGCGTAGGCCAGTGACCAGGCCAGCGGCGAGAGTACGGGGTGTCCCGCCAGCAAGTCCCCGTCCCGATCGATACCGCCGTCATCGATGTCCCGTTCGTCGATCGACAGGGCCAGCTCGACCCATTCGTAGTGCGCCAGTTCATATAGAAATGGTTTTTGTTCAGTAAGTTGTGACTGGTTCTTCAGGTATGTTAGAAACTCTTGCGGCAGCTCGAGGAACAGGGGCGTCTGTGCTCGGTGCCGCACCAGCCAATCGCGGACGGTCCGGTCCCAGCCCTCGTCTCCAAGCACCTGGCGCACGACCGGGAAACTGCGTCCGAGCAGGTCGCGCAGGTTGCCGTAGAAAAGGTCGCGGTAGATCTTCATCCGCCGATCCTCGATCCC
Organism: Gammaproteobacteria bacterium; assembly: GCA_050125045.1. Classification (GTDB taxonomy): domain Bacteria; phylum Pseudomonadota; class Gammaproteobacteria; order Steroidobacterales; family XN24; genus XN24. The sequence goes on from JASFEC010000042.1 coordinate 10,375, forward strand.
GGGCGGGGCCGGGACCCGCTCCGGGTCACGGATGTGGGCGGCAAAATCCAGCTGGGCCTGGCGCAGTTGCTCCCGCTCAGTCATCGTTCTTCCGGTCATGCTGACGTTGCAGGCTGCGAATGATTTCGAGTTCACGGCGCAGCTCGGCCAGCGGCGGGATGTTGAAGTCGCGCTCGAGCAGCGTCGGCACCGGGCCGAAGCGGGCGTAGGCCCGGTCCAGCAGCTGCCAGACGGGGTCCGCGACGGGTGCGCCGTGCGTGTCCACCCGCAGGTCCTCGGCCTCGACGTAGTGGCCGGCGACGTGCATGTAGACCACGCGTTCGGCAGGCAGGCTGGCGAGGAACTCCGCTGCGTCGTAGCCGTGGTTCACGGCATTGACGTAGATGTTGTTGACGTCGAGCAGCAGGCCGCAGTCGGCTTCCTCGAGGACCGCGGAGAGAAATTCGATCTCGCGCATCTCCTGGCCGGGGGCGGCGTAGTAGGACACGTTCTCGACCGCGATCGGCCGCTCGAGGATCTCGCTGGCGCGCCGAATCCGGCCGGCCACGTGCCGCACGGCCTCGTCGGTGAAGGGGATCGGCAGCAGGTCGTAGAGGTGGCCGTCGTCGCCCGTGTAGGAGAGGTGCTCGGTGTAGTAGCGGATGCCGTGCAGGTCGAGGAACTCGCGCACGCGCCCGAGGAACTTCTCGTCCAGCGGGGCCGGCCCGCCAAGCGACAGCGACAGGCCGTGCACGACGAACGGAAAGCGGTCCGTGAACCAGCAGAACTTCCGGCCGAGCGCGCCGCCCACGCCGATCCAGTTCTCGGGCGCCACCTCCATGAAGTCGACGTCCCAGGGCGGCTCCGCCATCAGCTCGTCCATCATGCTCCGCCGCAGGCCGAGCCCGACGCCGCTGACGGGGTAGTTGTCCTGCATGTCCCTTTCGTCCTGCTGCGCCATCTCTAGCTGCCGGTATCCTGCTCGAGTTTTCTCAACGTTGCGAGGTAAGAGACTTCGTCCGGCGCCGCATTATTGCGCTGGGCGTGCCACAGCGCCTCGGCCAGGCATTCCGACATGCGGTGCTCGGCCTCGTGCCGTCCCAGGCGGGTCGCCAGGGAACGATACAGCGCCGCGATCCCCTGCGGCCGGTCGGTGCTCGCCTGCTCGCGCACCGCGAGGTGCAGTCCGAGGTGTAGAAAAGGATTGCTCTCGCCGCCCTCGGGCGTCCAGTCGCGCTCGAGCGCGTCTGGCCCTCCCTCCAGCAGCGCATGGTACTCGGGATGCTGCTCGATCACGTCGGCCACCTGCATTTCCAGCGGTTCCGCCGGCAGGCGTTCCCGTCGCTTGCGCCAGGCCTCGAGGTAGAAGGCCCGCAGCTCTTCGCGGCTATTCGGCGGCAGCACGACGGCTGGCCTTGCGCCGGGCGGCGGGCTTGAGGGGGGGCGAGGGCGGCTCGCCGGGCGTCTTGTGCTTGTAGTCGCACAGGTCGCGAATGATGCAGCTCGGGCAGTCCGGCTTGCGCGCCTTGCAGACGTAGCGGCCGTGGAGGATCAGCCAGTGGTGCGCATCGCGCCTGAACTCGGGCGGCGTGACTTTCAGGAGCCGCTGCTCGACGGCGTTGACCGTCTTGCCCGGCGCCAGGCCGGTGCGATTGGCCACGCGGAAGATATGCGTGTCCACGGCGATCGTCGGCTCGCCGAAGGCGGTGTTGAGGACCACGTTTGCGGTCTTGCGGCCCACGCCCGGCAGCGCCTCGAGCGCTGCCCGGTCGCGCGGGACTTCGCCGCCGTGCTCGTCCACCAGGATCCGGCACAGCGCGATCACGTTCTTCGCCTTGGCGTTGTAGAGCCCGATGGTGTTGATGTACTGCCTGAGGCGGGCCTCTCCCAGGGCAAGCATGGCCTGCGGCGTGCACGCGACCGGGAAGAGGCGCG
>JASFEC010000043.1:0-12176 GCA_050125045.1 Gammaproteobacteria bacterium
GCGGCCTCGTACCCGGCGCGCGTCGCCGGGCTCATATCTGCGGCCCTCAGCGTGCCGGCACCGCCGTGAATCAGCAGCACGGGTTCGCGGGCGGCCAGCGGGAAGGCCAGGGCGAGCAGCAGCAGGGTGGACAAGATCGTGGCGAGTCTGGTCATGGATTCTCCGTTGGCAGCGGCAGCTGCCGGCTGAAGGCCTTGCCGGGGCGACGGCGGAAGGCCACCAGCGTGAGGTCGTCGGGTTTGCTGGGTTGCGCGCCGGGCGCAGCCTCGGGGGCGCCCTCCATGCGCGCCACGGCGGACTGTGCCAGCCGGCGGGCCTGCCGGTCCAGCCGCCCGCAGCGCAGGACGGCGCTGATCTCTTCCAGGCGGAGGTTGTCGACCAGCCCGTCGCTGCAGACCAGCACCGTGTCGTGCGGCGCGAGGCGCACCGCCGAGCCGACCTCGATGCGCATGTCGCGACTGCCGAGGAAGTTCGACACCAGGTGCCGGTCTTCGTGATGCAGGGCTTCTTCCTGGTCGACCAGGCCGGCCTGCAGGGCGAAGCCGACGGGGGAGTGCGCCAGCGTCCGCAGCTTCAGCCGGCCGCGCTGCCCGAGCACGATCACTTCGGAGTCGCCGACGTTGTAGGCGCGCACCGTGCCGGCACTGACCTCGGCGACCACCAGGGTCGTGGCGCTGCCGTTGGCCAGGGCGAGCACGGCGTCGTTCGCCCGCGCGATGCCGTCGAGGATGGCGGCCTGCAGGGGCCGGCCGGCGGCATGTTCGCGTTCCACCACCGCGGCGAGCGTATCGATGGCGCAGGCTGCGGCAGCGCCGCCGCCGGGCAGCCCGCCGAGTCCATCCGCCACGGCCAGCACCGCCCGCTGCGGGTCGAGCGACAGCACCAGCAGCGCGTCCTCGCTGAGTTCCTTGTAGGCGCAGGGCCGGGTCAGGGCGATGGCGGCCCCATCGGCGACCGGCACGAGCCGTTCCAGCATGTCTGCCGCCGTGGCCAGGCGGACGGAGGCGACGGGCGTGGCCGGGCTCACCGCTTCGCCGCGGGACGCCGGATGCGTTCGAAGGCCGCAAGCATCCGCATGCCGTCGCGGAAGCGACGGGACGGCTTGACCTCGATGGCACGACGGATGATCGCAATCATGTCGGGATGCAGCTTCTGGCGGAGGCGCGCCGCTCCCGGCGGCGGCCAGTCGTAAGGCCAGCGGGGCAACGTGCCCGCGAACATCCGGTAGAGCACCAGGCCGACCGAAAACACGTCGGAGGCCAGCACGGGCCGTCCCATGGCCTGCTCGGGCGCGACATAGCCGACGGTGCCGGAACCGGAAGCCTCGATGCGCCCGCGGGCGAGCTTGGAAAAGCCGAAATCGGTCAGGCGCAGTCGGTTGTCGGGGAACAGGATGAAGTTGTCCGGCTTGATGTCGCAGTGAATGATCCGGTGCTCGTGGGCATGCGCCACGGCCGCCAGGACCTGGTGAGTGAACTCCAGCGCCCGGGCCGTCGAGATTCGCTTCTGCAGACGCGTGCCGAGCGTCTCGAGCCCCAGCGGCATGGAGATCACGAAGTAGCCGTCGATGAAGCAGGCGTTCTGGATCGGCAGGATGTTGGGATGGTCCATCTTGGCCAGCAACCGGGCTTCCTTGCGGAAGTCCGCGAGGAAGTAATCGTCCATCAGGCGGCGGTGGGGAATCTTCAGTGCGACCCGGATGCCGTGAATGGTGTCGTAGGCCTGGTAGACGGCCGCCAGCGGACCGTCGGCCAGGCGCTTCTCGATCCGGTATTTGCCCAGTTTCTGCCGGGCCCTGAGCATCATCGCGCGACTCCGTGGCTAGCCGTGGCGCGCCGGGCGGGCGCGCCGGAAGCCCCGGAATATAGGGCAAAGCCGGCCGGCGCGCGAGCGATTGAATTTTCTCTGCAGGCCGCCATCTAAGCGCATTGAGGCACCGGCGGAACCGTTGGCGCCGCGGGAACGAAACGAGTAGTGAACCCCTACAGGCGGAGCAAAGCCACAATGAGCGGATACACCCGGAAGGACTTCCCGGAGGATGCGAATTTCGAGTGCACGGACCTGGAGCCGGCCGAGCTCCTGTCGGACCTCGGGCGTCGCGAGGCCCAGCGGACCGGGCCGGGGACTGCGGCCCGGCGCACGCTGGAGGCCCTGGCCGAGAACCGGCGGCTGAGCCGGGAATTGGCGGAGCTGGAGGCCTACGACGACTTATAATCGGGGCCGCGGCCCGGGCAGCGGATTACTGGAGGCAGAGATGAGCAGGAAATTCACGCGGGCGCTGACAGCCTTCGCGGCGCTGGCCGTGCTGGCCGGCTGCGCGTCCATGGGGCCGGAAGTGACCAGTGACTACGACGCCACCGCCGATTTCAGCCAGTACCGCACCTACGACTTCATGACCCGCGCCGAGCGGGGCGTAGCGCGCAGCTACGACAGCATCGTGGATCGCCGGCTGATGACGGCCGCGGCCCGAGAGATGGCGGCCCGGGGCTACCGCCGGGTCGAGGCGGATCCCGACCTGCTGATCAACTTTGCGGTGGTCACCGAGACCGTGGAGGAGCTGGTGACCGTGCCCGGCTCGGCGTGGCCGGCGCCCTGGGGCTGGCGGCACTATTACTATCCGTGGCCGGCCTACAGCTACGAGACCTACGTCGATCGCTACGAGCTGGGCACGGTGTTCATCGACCTGGTCGACGCCGAGCGGCGCCAGCTGGTCTGGGAAGGGCGCGCCGTCGAGCGCGTCACCCGGGCCTCCCGGGAAGACCCCGCGGCCGCCCTGGACCAGTCAGTGCGAGAAATTTACGCTCAGTATCCTTTCCGGGCCGGGCCCGAGGCCCGCTAGCGCGGCAGGTCAACGCGCCCGGCTCCCGGGATCGGCGCGCCGGCGCTCGGGCTCGCGCGGCACCACGTCGCAAGCTGCGCCTTCGTGCCGCGTCGCCACGACCCGGTCCGCTTCCAGCTCGAAGAACAGCATGCAGTCGCTCTGCCCCGGCGGGGTGTAGCCGGCCGGGCTGCGCGTCGGGTCGAGGCGGGCGCCCGGCTCCGCCAGCCGCTCGATCTCGTGGTCCAGCCGGCGCGTGCGCTCGTACACCAGCACCGTGCGGCCGTCGTCGCCGGGCAGGGTGCGCAGCGGGGTGCCCCAGGCATCGAGCAGTTCGCCCGCCGGGGCGCCCTCCCATGCCGCGAGGTCGCGCACCCACCACGGCTGGGCCGCGCAGGCAGCCAGGAGCGCGAGGAGTGTTGCGGCAGCAAGGAGGCGGGCGGGCGAGGGCGGGCTCATGCCCGGATCATATCAAGCCCGCTCGCCGGCTGATCAGGTGGATCACCCAGGTCACGGCCACCGCGCCGAGCAGCAGCACGATCGCGATGCCGGCGTTGTTCAGCGCCGTCGGGGCGATCAGCATCAGGGCCCCGAGGCCGAGCATCATCATGCCCGACATCAGCTTCAGCAGCCGGCCTTCGGCCTCGCCGAGCTTGCGCGAGCCGAACTTCATCACGAACAGCAGCACGATGATGAGCAGCGGGATGACGTAGATGATGTTGTACAGCACCAGGTACATGTAATAGACGAAGGTGTCGGCCTCGCGCAGCGTCAGGATGCGCGTGTACACCATCGGCAGGCCCGCCGTGCACAGCAGCTCGTATGAGTTCACGACGACCGCCAGGATGGCCGTTCCAGCCAGCATCGCCCAGGTGCTCTTCGCCGCCACCAGGTTGCGCATGCGCTGGTACATCCCCGGCTTCTTGGACTCGGGAATCGACAGTGACGGTCCGCCCGACTGGAACCAGAAGTAGTCCTTGATGTTGATCGCGGCCAGGCCGACCGCGATCACCCCGGCGATGATCGTGACCACCCGCAGCTCGCCGAGCAGCAGGAACACGTTCAGCCAGGCGGCCATGAAGACGAAGTAGATCAGCCCGGAGATGAGCACGAAGGTCCCGCCGACGGCCAGCATGCGGGCCCGGCTGCGCGCATGGACCATCAGGCTCAGGAGGAACAGCAGCACGAAGAAGGCGCAGGGATTGAAAGCGTCGAGCCCGGCGATCACCACCGTCAGGATGGGCAGGCCCCAGGCCGACGGGTCGATCATGCCGAGCAGCGGCACCTGCACGCCCATGACTTCGCCGGCCTGCGGGCCTGCCTCGCCAGCGCCGGAGAACATGGCAATGGCGTCCTCCGGATTGGCCCGGCAGTGCTCGAGCCGGGCCAGCAGGACAGCGCCGGTGGTCTCGGCGTTCTCGAAGCCGGTGTGCATGGTGCCGCAGAAAATGAACGCGGGGACGCTGCGCGCCCGCTCGCCGATCGCGGCGGCGGTGTCGCGATACAGCAGGCCGTGGTCGCGGTTCTTGGTGATCTCGTAATCCCGCAGGTCGATCCAGTCCTTCGCCTCGAGGCTGGCGATGAAGGGCTTGGCCTCCTGGCAGTGCGGGCAGGTGTCGGAATAGAAGTACCAGACGACGATGCGTGTCTCGCCGCCGGGGCCGGCGCTCAGCCACTCCACTTCGGCCTGGGCTGCCGGAGCGGCCCATAGCAGCAGGACCGCGAACATCAGCAGGATCGGATTTTTCTTGTGCATCGGCTACACCACTCCGCCGGAGCGCTGAACTGTACTCAGCGCTCCGGCAGGGGGCAATTGTGGCAAGTGCTTGGGAACTTTTCCGACGCGGCGCGCTACGGATTCAGCTCCTGCAGGATCTCCGGGTTCTCTTCGCGGGTCGCCAGCACCGTGTGGCACAGCGTGCAGTTGCGCGAGATGCCCTCGCCGTCAGCCGTCTTGTGCTCGCGGTTATGGCAGCGGAAGCAGCCCGGCGCGGTCTCGCGGCTGCGGATCGGCGGATGGCCGCTGTGGTCGGGATAGGTGTCCCAGCGCACGTTCATGTGCGGGAACACGTTCCAGCTGTAGATGTCGCCCAGGACGTCGCCGGCCTCGGTGATCGCCACCGCCTTTTCCACCGCCAGCTCGGGGTAGTTCTCCTGGTAGAAGGCCTGCAGCGAAGCCGCCAGGCCGACCCGGGCTTCCTCGTGGCTCTCGTACTCGGCCTCCTCGACCAGCCGCGTGCCCTCGCGCTTTACGAAGGGCAGCGTCTTGTCGACCTTGCCGCCGGACAGCATGATGTCCAGCTCCTCGCCCGGCGAGCGGTACACGTGGGTGGGCCGGTTGTGGCAGTCCACGCAGTCCATGGTGCGCCATTCGCCGGGATCCTCGGGCATGTTGTCGGCCAGGTAGACCTTCTTGGTGCCGTCGGCCAGCGTCATCTCGATGTCGTACACCTCCATCCGGCTCTCGTCCGAGCGATAGCGGATCTGGATGTTGGGGTCGACGTGCCAGTGGATGCCGGAGGATTCGCGGCCGGCCAGGCCGCCGACCTTGAGCAGCAGCGCGCTCTTCAGCTCGGTGTTGGCCTCGTCCTCGTCGTAGATGGTGTCGATTTTCAGCTTGTCGCCCACGAACACGGTCGGCCAGTGGCACTGCTCGCAGGTGTCGCGCGCCGGGCGCAGGTCGTGCAGCGGCGTCTCGATCGGGCGCGGGTAGATGTCCAGGGTCACAGCCACCAGCTGCCAGGCGCCGTCCAGCTTCGACTTCACGAACCAGTCCGCCCCCGGGCCGATATGGCAGTCGACGCAGTGCACGCGGGAATGCGGCGAGCGGCCGTGCGCGGTGTATTCGGGCTGCATTACGGAGTGGCAGGCAAGGCCGCAGAAAGCGTTCGAGTCCATCACCTCCACGCCCTTGTAGGTGGCGCCGGCAATGACCACGATGTTCACCAGGGTCAGCACCAGGAAGACCACGACCGACTTCCGCGTCGTCTCGTGGTTCAGGTCGATGACCGGGAACAGCGGCGGGCTCTTGCCTTCCGCAGCCAGCTTCGCCGCGCGCTTGCGCTGCCGGTAGATCCCAACCGGGATCAGCAGCAGGCCGAGCACGAAGAACATCGGCAGGATGAGGAAGGTCACGATGCCGAGGTAGGGCCCCCCCTCGAAGCCCACGGCATGCACCGCGAACAGCGCGATGATTAGGGTCAGCGATGCGGTGGCCAGCGCCGTGCCCGCCAGGCTGATCGGATTCTGGGTCAGGGCCGCGAAAAATTGTCGAGCCATGGTTTTGCTCCTCTCGGAGACGAGTGAGGCCCCGCCGACTGGTCGGCAGGGCCCCGTGCCCGTCCCTGGTTGATTGCCCGGGCGACCATGCAGGTCGCCCGGGCAGCAGTCCTCATCAGTAGATCAGCAGGGCCGTGAAGATCCCCACCGCCAGCGCCAGGCCGATGGCCACGGCGACGAAGCCCCAGAAGTGGATGCTGCGCATCTCCTCCTTGGTCGGCGCCGGCACGATGTGATCCTCCAGCGTGCCTTCCTCCACCATGCGCTGGTATTCCAGCGGCCGCTCGTCCTTGAAGCGCTCGATCGGCTGGCTGCCGGTGAAGACCACCGGGTCAAGCGGGAAGCTCTCCGGGCGCAGGTGCGTGTGGAAGAAGTGGAACAGGAAGATGAAGCCGGTCGCCAGCAGGGCTTCCTCGCTGTGCACCACGTAGGCGGCGTTCAGCGCCCAGCCCGGTAGCGGCAGGATCTCGGTGAAGAAGTTCGGGAACCAGAGCATCAGGCCGGAGCCGCCGATGATCAGCATGCCCCAGAACACCGCCAGGTAGTCGAACTTCTCCCAGTAGGTCCAGCGGTCGCCCGCGGGCCTCGGACCCATGTACAGGAAGTACTTGAACATCGCCACGATGTCCTTGCCGTCCTTCAGCTGCGGCGTCATGGAGTTCGGCCCCCAGAACAGGCCCTTCTCGCCCGCCGCCATGCGCCGGATCAGGACCACGAGGTGCCAGACGAAGTAGCCGAAGGTGCCGATGGCCGCGACGCGATGCAGGAACATCGTGTTGTCTACGCCGCCCCACCAGCCCATCAGGGTATGCGCCCACGGCGCATGCGCGAATTTCAGTGGCAGGCCGGTGGCCGCCAGCAACAGGAAGGTCACGATGATCAGCTTGTGCATGCTGATATCGCGGCGCTTGAAGCGGCGCACGTAGGTGTTGCTCGGGCTGTGGTGGCCGAGGAACTCGCCGCGCATGTGGCCGACGATCCCGCGCTGCAGCCAGAGGATAGCGTGGATGCCGAAGAAACCGAACACGCCGATGACCAGCGCATGCATCGCCATGGCGATGATGAAGACGTAGAAGTTGTCGTCCGGGCTGTTCGGGTTGATGTGCGGGTTGAAGGAGGCGAAGGCCGGCGTCACGTCGCCGTGGCACTCGCCGCACATCGCCTGCAGGTTGTCCGGATGGATGGTCGAGTTCGGATCATCCTTGCCCAGCGTGCTGTGCGGGGTATGGCAGTCCGCGCAGGTGGCGGACGTGACCAGCCCGAGGTCGGTCGCCTTGCCATGGAAGCCGCCGCGATACGTGTTGTACAGGTCGCCGTGGCAGTCGCCGCACTGGTCTGCCATCAGCAACCGGTCCTGACCAACCGTCGGGTCCTTGATGGCGTGCGATTCGTGGCAGTCGATGCAGGTGGCGGTGTTGGTGTCGCCTTCCTGCCAGGCCTTGCCGTGGGCACTGACGTTCAGCCATTCGTCGTAGATGTACTGGTGGCAGTCGCCGCACATCTCGGGCGAGTTCTTGAACGAGGTCGGGGAGCGCTCGCTCTCGATCGGGAACACCATGTGGCCGCCGTGGCAGGTGCTGCAGGTCGGCGAGGCCACCAGGCCTGAGCGCAGCAGGCCGCGGCCATGAACGCTGTCGACGAAGGCTTCGATCAGGCCATCGCCACCCGGCTGCTTGGCATGGCACTCGCCGCAGACCTGGACCTGGCCCGCCGGTGACATGGGCGAGTCCAGGTCGTCGTTCTTGAGCATCTCATGGGCGCTGCCGTGGCAGTCCATGCAGCCGACCTGCTCCGAGTGGACGCTGCGGCCGACGGCGCGCGGCGCCATGGTGTGGCACTGGGCGCAGATGGCGTCGCCGGTGAGGTCGGCGAGGTCCTCTTTCTTGTGCCGCGGGCTGGTCACGTTGGTGTGGCAGTCCTTGCAGGCGACGTCGGCGTGCGCGGTCGAGTCGAACTGCACGTCCTTGTGGCACATCGCGCAGCGGATCTCGCGCTCCTGGGCGCCGGCGGGCGTGGCGCCGAGCGCCAGCACGGCAGCGACCAGCAGGCCGCACAGCAGGGCAGGGAGAGAAAGATGTCTGGCCATGACTATTAACCCCGTTTCGCGGTTTTTCGACCGCGGGCGCCATTCCAAGGCGCGTCAAGATTGGATTTCGACCGCCCCCGGGGCCGGCCGAGCCTTCAAACGGCAAGGCGCGCAAATAGCGGATTTGCGGGCGTTTACCTCAGGCGGGGTCAATTTTGCGCGGCGGAGAGGCCGCCGCAATCAGGGTCAATGCGTACCCGGGGATCGCAACTCGGGCGTCGGGATGCGGGTCTCCAGCGGCCCGGGGGCGTCGAGTTCCTCCCGGATCGTGTGGCGCATCAGGTCCCGGAAGTCCGACACGGCCATGAAGAACTCGCGCATGATCAGGATCCAGACCCGCATGCCGTAGGGGGTCAGCACCAGCCGGTCACCCTCGTCGCGAACGGCGCCCATGAGCTTCAAGCCCATGATTTCCGGGGCCAGTTTCCAGAAGAAGCCGGGGTAGCGCCGCTCCGCCATGGCCTTGTCCAGGTTCAGCCCGAACAGGTTCATCAGCATGAAATACCGCAGGCGGTCGCGCGCAGTCAGGGGCTGGCGGCGGCTGATACCGAAGTGGCCGCTCTCGACCTGGCGGTTGTAATGGTTGAGCGAGAAGGTGCTGGAGTACAGGATGCCGTCGAGATAGCTCATGGCGCCGCTGCCGAGTCCCAGGTATTCCTCGTTCTCGATAATGTACTCGTCCACCGTGCCCTGCTGGCGGTTGAAGCACCAGGCCGAGGAAGGCTGGTAAGTGTCGGGCAGAGCGTCGAGGATCAGCCGGTACATGTGGCCCTCGCGGTCGAAGTCGACCTCGCCCATCGTCTTGAGCATCTTCCGCCGCGTGCTCTCGGCGCTCATCAGCGGATAGAAGGTCACCTGGCTGACTTCCAGTTCCCGTGTCAGCCGGTCGATGTCGCTGCGCAGCGAGGCCTCGTCCTGGTAGGGCAGGTTGAAGATCATGTCGGCATTCAGAGTCTCGAAGTAGCCGTTGGCCTGCTCCAGGCGCTGCATGACGGCGGCGGCCGAGCCGTACTTCTCGTAGCGGTCCATCTGCTTCAGGAGCGCGTCGTCGAGGCTCTGGATGCCGACCGAGACACGGGTCACGCCGGCATCCCGCATCCGGGACATGACCTCCGGCCGCAGGTCGTCCGGGTTGGTCTCGATGGAAATGCTCTGGATCGGGCTCAGCCGGCGCAGCAGGTCCAGCGTCTCCGCCAGCTCACCCGGCATCACGGTCGGCGTGCCGCCGCCCACGTAAACATCCTTGAAGCTGTAGCCCGCCTCGTGCGCCATGCGGATCTCCTGCCGCAGGCTCTGGAAATAGCGCCGGGTCTTCTGCTCCTCGAAACAAACGCGGTGGAAGGAGCAGAAGGGGCAGAGCACCGTGCAGAAAGGGATGTGCAGGTACAGCATGTACGTACGCGAGGCATCCGGCACCGGCAGGGACTCGCTCGGCTGGGGCCGTGCAAAGCGAGTCAGCCTCCGGCTGTTGTGCCGGAAGCCAGCGGTCAGCAGGCGGTCCATGATGCTCAAGGCGTCGAATCCCCCGAAGTTCCCAGCCGGGCGCGAAAGGCGCCAATAGTAACGCAGGCGAATCTCATTCCGGAGTCGTATTCGTCGTTACCCCGGTTCCTGGAGCCGCCGCGCCGTGGCGTCGGCGCCAGCCGCCCGGGGTATCGCCGGTCCAGCGCCGGAAAGCGTGCGACAAGTTGGCCGCGTCGCTGAAGCCCGTGCGGGCGGCGATCTCGTCGAGCGGCAGGCCGGTGTTCTCGAGATAGCCGGCCACCAGGCCGAACCGCACTTCGTCCACCAGCGCGCGGAAGCTCGTCCCTTCATCCGCCAGCTTGCGGCGCAGGCTGCGGCGCGACAGGTTGAGACGCCGCGCGGCCTCGTCCTGGCTGGGCAGCCGGCCCGGATGGGCCAGCAGCAGCCGGCGCAGGCGGGTCGACAGCCCCCCGGCCGGCGACAGCCCCTCGAGCAGCCGCCGGCACTGCGCCTCGGCCGCGGCGGCGGTGACCGGGTCCCCGCCGGGGAGCGGCTGGTCCAGCTCGGGGACATGGACCCGCAAGGCGTGCTGACGCGCGCCGAAGCACGGCGTGCAGCCGAACACGGCGCGATAATCGGCGGCCCACGGCGGGGCGGGGTAGGCAAACGCCGCCCCGGCCAGGCCCCCGCGCCGCCCGGTCAGGTCCTCGAACAGGGTGGCCGCGGCGGCGGCGTCCCGCTCGACCAGGAAGGTCTCGAGCTCGCCCAGCGGGAACGCCGGCTGCATGACCAGGGCGGCCTCCCGTTCGCCCCGCTCGAAGCGCCAGCCGAGGAAGGTGTGGGTCAGGTCGATGTACTGGAGGCCCAGGCGTATGGCGCTGGCCAGCGTCGGGCTGGCCGCCAGGGCGAGACCCCAGAAGCCAAATACCGGGAAGCGATGGCCCCGGCCGGCCAGGAGCCCGAGGTCGGGCCGGCCCGAGGCCGCGATGGCCAGGCGGATAAAGGCGATCTCGCGTTCGACGGGGATCGGCTGGCCGCTCCCGGTCACCTGTTCCGGCAGGCCGCACTCTCGGAGGAGGGGCACGGGGTCCGCGCCGAGGTCCTGCAGGGTCCGGGCCAGCACGGCCACGCCCGCGGCCGGGTGCCGCAGGCCGGCCGAGACCCGCAACGAAGGTGTGGGTGACGCCATGTTGGCCGAAATTAACAAAAACATTGCCGGAGAGGAACAATGCGGAGCGCCGGCGGGCACCGCACCATCGGGTCATGGCTACCAACACCCTCGAGATGTATTCACGGGCAGACCGCCGCCGCTACTGGTGGCTGGCCTCGCTGTTCATGCCCATGCTGCCCTTGGTCGGGATTGCTGCCTGGGTTGCGCTCGGCGGCGAAGGCTGGCTCTGGCTGACCCCAGTCGTGCTTTATGGCCTGGTGCCGCTGGTCGATCACCTGCTCGGCGAGGATGCGACGAATCCACCGGAAGCGCTGGTCCCGGAGCTGGAACGGGATCGCTGGTACCGCTGGCTGACCTGGGCGACCGTGCCGGTGATCTGGCTCACGGTAGGCATCGCGGCCTGGGTCGCGGTAAACGGCGGGCTGAGCTGGGCTGGCTGGCTCGGGCTGGCGCTGTCCGCCGGCTGGGCCAGCGGCGCCGGCATCAACGTCGGCCATGAGTTGGGGCACAAGAAGGGCGCGCTGGAGATCTGGCTGGGGCGCGCCGCCCTGGCGCCGGCCTGCTACGGGCATTTCATCGTGGAGCACGTGCGCGGCCACCACCGGGATGTGGCCACGCCCGGGGACCCGGCCTCGTCGCGGCTGGGCGAGAACTATTACGCTTTCATGACCCGCGAGATTCCGGGCGCCTTGCGGCGCGCCTGGGAACTGGAGCGCGAGCGGCTGGCGGCGCAGGGCCGCGGCGCCTGGCACCCCGCGAACCACAACCTCCAGGCCTGGGCGCTGAGCGTGGTGTTCTGGGCGCCGCTCGTGCTCTGGCTCGGGCCCGCCGCGCTGCCCTTCCTGCTGGTCCAGGCAGCCTTCGGTTATAGCCTGCTGTCGGCCGCCAACTACGTCGAGCACTACGGCCTGAAGCGGTTGCGTGGCGAGGATGGGCGGTATGAGCGTTGCGCGCCGCGCCATAGCTGGAACTCCAACCAGATCGTCTCGAACCTGCTTCTCTACCAGCTGCAGCGCCACTCCGACCACCATGCCTGGCCGGCGCGCCGCTACCAGAGCTTGCGGCATTTCGAGGAGGCGCCGCAGCTGCCGACTGGCTACTACGGCATGTTCCTGCTCGCCATGGTGCCGCCGCTGTGGCGCCGGGTGATGGACCCGAAAGTGCTGGCGCATGCCGAGGACGACGAGGCGCGGATCAACCGCGGCTGATCCAGAAAAGTCCCGATTCCTGCGATCCCCGTCGGCGCTTATGTCAACAAAGCGCGTGACACGGCTTGCTCGGGGTGGCAGATTCCGTCAGAAGCGGCGCCAAGACCGCAGCGCTGGCCCACTTGCAGGAGAGGATGATCCGATGAGTCT